>VGAV01000200.1 GCA_016870695.1 Actinomycetota bacterium
GGCGTCGGCGGTCTCGACATGGGCGTGGGCGGCCTGACCCGTCGTCAGGTACGGGCGCAGGAGAAGATCCGCACCGCGTCCATCCCGGTCATCACGCCCGATTTCGACCCGGCCCCCGCCACCGCGGTGCAGCCGGTCGTGGACGAGCGCGCCGAGGCGACGCCCGCCGCCGCGGCATCCGGGACCCCCGCCATCTTCAAGCCCGCCGTCGCGGACGACACCGATGAGACGCCGGTCGCCGCGGACGCCGAGGCCCCGCACGATGACGCCCCGGTCGCCGTGGTCAACCCGAGCCTCGGCTCCGAGCTGCTGGAGGGGGCGACGCCCGAGGTGTCACTGCCGCCGTCCTTCGACCAGCTCATCGCGCGCAGCGCCTCCGCCACCGTGTCGATCAGCACCCCTAACGCGCTGATCCTCTCGCAGACCCCGACGGGCGCCCCGCTCGTCGCGCCGGTCACCGCGACCGGCGAAGTGCTCATCACGGGCACGTTCGACCTGCCCGAGGGCCTCGGGTCGATCGGCCACGCCCCCGGGACGACCGACGGCCGCGACGCCGACGCCGTCCTCATCGACGGCGAGCTCCCGCCCGCGTCCTCGCCCACCCCCATCGCCGCCAGCGCGGCGATCAGCACCGTCAAGCAGCCGGGTGAGATCATCCGGCCGCCGGCGCCCGAGAAGGGCAGCCGATTGATGATCGGACTGATCATCACCACCGGAGCCCTGGCGATCGCCGTCGTCGGCGCGCTCGTGCTTGCTTTCACGACAGGAGTCTTCTGATGCCGGCTACCCAGAACGGCCGCGACATGATGCAGATCGCGGCAGCCGCCGCCGACGCGAAATCGGGGGAGGACCTCGTCGCGCTCGACGTCTCGGAGCCGCTGCCGCTCGTCGACATCTTCCTCCTCGTCACCGGACGCAACGAGCGCAACGTCGCCGCCATCGCGGACGAGATCGAGGAGAGGCTGCTCGAGGCCGGTCACAAGCGCCTGCGCCGCGAGGGCCGGCAGGAGTCCCGCTGGGTCCTGCTGGACTTCGGCGACCTCGTCGTCCACGTCTTCCACGAGCAGGAGCGCGTCTACTACGGTCTCGAGCGGCTCTGGAAGGACTGCCCGGTCGTCCCGATCGACCTGCCGGCGCCCACCACCGCCGACTGATACCGCGGAATCCCGGATGCCTCTCGACCCCGCGTCGAGAGGCATCGGCGTTCCCGGCGCCCTCCCCGGGCCGATGCAACCCTCGCGCTGAGGTGACGCAGATGTACGCCGCAGGGCCCTCCCCGCGGACATTTGCGGCAAGTCACGGCCCGGGGTCTCGCTCATGGGGGCAACTCCCGCGCTGAGGTGGCGCAGATGTACGCCACCGGGCCCTCCCCGCGGACATTTGCGACAAGTCACGGCCCCGGAAGGGGCGGTGGCGGGGGACGGGGTCGGGCGAGGCGTCAGCCGTAGCGCTCGCGATACCGTCGGGCGGCGGCAGGATGCAGTGGCACGGGCACCGTGTCGATGAGGCTCGCCGGGGTCAGGTACTGCACGCCGGCGGCATCCGGGGGCACGAGGGCACGCGCGTCGTCGATGAGGATGTCGACGAGCGCCGCGACCGCGCCGTCGGTCAAGGACGACCGCGCGAGCAGCAGGTTAGCGATGCCGATCGTCGGCACCGGCTCCTCCCCGCCGTAGACCCCCGCGGGGATGGCCGTGGCGATGTACGCGTCCGGGTACTGCTCGCGCAGCCGCGGGAGCACGGTCGTGGTGTCCACCAGTCGCAGGGCCGTCGTGCCGGACAGCGCGGCGATCTGCGGCGTCGGCACTCCGCCCGACCAGAAGAGGGCGTCGATCGCGCCTGTGCGCAGCTGCGTCGCCGCCTCGCCCAGCAGGCGCTCCACGACCACCGGGCCGTCGGGGACGGCGAGGAGTCCCGCGGCCGCCAGCACCCGGCGCGCCGTCGCGGCGGCGCCCGATCCCGGCGCGCCCAGCGAGACGACGCGGCCCGACAGGTCGCCGAGGGTCCGGATGCCGCCGTCGGCGCGAACCACGCACTGGAGGTAGTTCTGGTACACCCTCCCCACGGCGACGAGGTCCGAGGTCGGGGAGCCGGCGGCGGAGTCCGCGAGCGACAACGCGAGCGCGACCCGGTCGGCGTCGAGCAGGGTCAGGTTCTCGACACTGCCCTCCGTCACGAGCGGCCGCAGGCGCAGCCGGCCGGACCTCTGTGCCGCCTCGGCGAGCAGGCGACCGAACTCCAGATAGCTCCCGCCGTCCTCGCCGCACCCGACGTCCAGGGTCGCGGGCGTCGCGACGTCGCAGCCGGCCATTGCGAGAAGCCCCGTGCCGGCGAGCCCGGTCAGCACGGCGCGGCGCGTCAGCCCGGCGGACGGAGCGCTCACGCGGCATCCCACCGCAAGGAGGCCCGCAGACCGCCCTCGGGAGACCGCGCGAGCTCCAGCCGGCCGCCGGATGCCGTCATGAGTTGATCCACGATGGCCAGGCCGAGGCCCGTGCCCGTCCGCCCGTGGTGCCGCCCGGCGCGCCAGAAGCGGGTGCCCATGCGGGCGAGGTCGTCCTCGCGGAGGTCCGTGCCGGTGTCGTCGACGCGGATCACGGGACCCGGCTCGACGGTCACGCGCACCTGCGCGCCCGGCCCGGCGTACCGGAGGGCGTTGTCGACGAGCACGTCGACGATCTCGTCGAGGTCCGCACGAGGGAGGGGCGGCGAGAGCACCGGGGCGGCGTCGGCGACGAGCGTCAGCCCCTCGGCGGCGAGCCGGTCGCGATGCCGGTCGGCGAGGTCGGCGGCCGACAACGGACCCGAACGGCCCCGGTCGTCCTCCGCCGGCCCTCGCCGACGCGTGGAGACGCGGTGCTCGGCGTTCGCGAGCACCAGCATGCGATCGACGGTGTGCTCGAGCCGATCGAGGTCCTGCTCCACGGCTGCGACGTCGGCGGCGTCCTCCGCGGACCGCGGGAGGGCGTCCACGCGCAGCCGGATGGCGGCGAGCGGGTTGCGCAGCTGGTGGGACGCGTCGGCGACGAACCCGCGCTGCTGCTCGAGCGCGTCCTCGACCTCCACCGCCATGCGTGAGAACGCCCGGCTCAGGCTCCGCAGCTCGGGTGGCCCGCTCGCCGGCACGCTCTCCAGCGGCCGGTGCGCGGCGACGGCGGCCACGGCGGCGTCGAGCGCCTTGACGGGGCGGAGCACCCATCGCGTCCAGAGGAGGGATGCCGCCATCAGCGCGACCAGCAGCAGACCGCCGACCGCGGCCACGAGCAGCCATCCGAGGGTGACGTCCGTCCGCGCCTCGCGCAGGTCGACCCGGAGCACGACGACGCCGCGGGGCAGGTCCCCGGCCGCGATGACCGGCACGGCCACGTCGGCGGTGTCACCGCCCCACGGCAGCACCGTCGGCAGCGACCACTGGGGGAGCGTTCGCGACGCGGCGGTCACCAGGGCGTCGACGCGGTCGTCGCGGACGAGGTCGCCGGCACGGGCCGCCACATCGCCGCGCTCGTCGAGGACGAGCACGGCCTCGCCGTACGTCCGCTCGAAGCGCTCGAGGTACGCCTGGAGAGCGGCCGTGTCGCGCTGCGCGAGAGCGGTCCGGGCGCGTTGGACGATCTGCTCGGCCGCGGCGGTCCGCTGCAGCGCGAGCTGCGACGTCCGCGTCTGCGCGATCGCCTGCCCCACGGGGATGAGCACCGCGATGACGGCGATGAGCCCGAACACGAGCAGCGGGAGCAGCACGCGCCGCCTCACGAGTCGTCCTCGAGGCGGTAGCCGAAGCCGCGCACGGTCGTGATGCGGACGCCCGGCAGCTTCTGACGGACTTGCGCGAGATGCACGTCGAACGACCGCGACGACGCGGCGTAGGCGTCGCCCCAGACCTCGTCGAGGACCTGCTGGCGGCTCGCGATCTGTCCGCTACGGCGCGCCAGGGCCACGAGCAGCCCGAACTCGGTCGGCGTCAGCGTGACCGACTCGCCGGCGGAGACCACCGTCCGCGCGACGACGTCGACGGCGAGGTCGCCCACCACGATCCGCTCGGCCTGGTGCGGACGGGCGTACCGGCGGACGACCGCGCCCAGCCGCGCGAGCAGCTCGTGGAGCCGCACGGGCTTGACGAGATAGTCGTCCGCGCCGAGCCTCAGCGCGCGCACGGTGGAACGCTCGTCACCGCGGGCGGTCACGACGATGACAGGCACCTCGCTGACGGCCCGCAGCTGCGTGAGCGCGTCGAGGCCGTCCATGTCCTCCAGGCCGAGGTCGAGCAGCACGACGTCGGCGTCGCGGTGGCGCAGCAGCAGGTCGCTCCCGCGGGCGACGCGCGCGCAGGTGTGACCGGCGCGCGTGAGCACCGACGTCAGGGCGGCGGCGACCGACGCGTCGTCCTCGGCCACGAGCACACGCATGGCCCCATCGTAGGCACAGCCCCGCCGTACCCCCTGTGCCGCCACCTGACAGGCATGTCCCACTTCGTGCAGCACACAGCACCGAAAGCTGCACAAAACGGGACACGCCCCCCTCCGCACCGGTGCAGCGCGCAATGTAAAGCGAACGTAAGGATTCCCCCGGCAGGTGCCGGGATGCCGCGACGATGAGCGGACGTGTCCCACCGGTGTCGCTGTGCACGAGCTCGGCGACGCCACCGGTCCCCGAACGAACGGATTCCCATGTCGACGACGACGACGATCCCCACCAGCCTGCGGCGTTCCATATCGAACACGCTCAAAGGCTCCGCCGGCAATCTCGTGGAGTGGTACGACGTCTACGTCTACTCCGTGTTCGCCGTGTATTTCGAGTCGCAGTTCTTCGCCGCGGAGGATAAGAACTCGACCATCTACGTCTGGGCCATCTTCGCCGTGACGTTCCTCATGCGCCCGATCGGCTCCTGGTTCTTCGGACGCTTCGCCGACCGCCACGGCCGCCGCCTGTCGCTCACCGTGTCGGTCTCGCTCATGGCGCTGTGCTCCCTCGTCATCGCGTTCGCGCCCACCGCCGAGACGATCGGCGTCGGCGCCGTCGTCATCCTCGTCCTTGCACGTCTCGTGCAGGGCTTCGCCACCGGCGGAGAGTACGGCACGAGCGCGACGTACATGTCCGAGGCGGCGATGCCCGGCCGCCGCGGCTTCCTGTCGTCGTTCCACTACGTCACGCTTGTCGGCGGGCACGTGCTCGCGCAGACCACGCTGCTGATCATGGTGGTCACGCTCCCCGAGGAGGCCATCACCGCGTGGGGCTGGCGCGTCGCCTTCGCCATCGGCGGCATCGCGGCCGTGGCCGTG
>VGAV01000201.1 GCA_016870695.1 Actinomycetota bacterium
TGCTCCACGATGATCCGACTCATAGGCCGACCATACGCAGGCTGAGAGCCCGCCCTAGACCTCGGCGCGTGCGAAACCGATCGGTTTTGCACCACAGGCCCAGATTAGGCGGGCCTGAAATCGGCAACGAGGTTCATGCCTATTAGCGGGGGGAAACCGTTGACAGAGTCGCAGGACCAGTGACGAGCTGCTGTATGGCGGGCGCGTAGGTTCGGATAATCGCCTCCGGATCACCGTCCAGCAGGCTCTCATCCTGAACGAGCCAGAGCGTCGCCATGAGGCCTCCAACTGTGGCGGCGACGAGCCTGGCGCGCAGGTCTGCATCGGGGCCCGTCAAGATGCGGCGCAACGGCTCGACGAAGGTGTGCTCGTGGCCGAGCTTCAGGGCCGACGCGACCGTGCCCGCGTCACTCGCTCGAATAAGCGCAAGGTACACCGCTCGGAGTTGCGGATCGGTGTCCATGATGAAGCGGACAAGGCGCTCCCCCAGCGTCTCGAGCGGCAGGTCGATGCAGGAGACCCACCCGGACGGCATGCGCATGGTGTCGAGGAAGAGCTTCTCTTTCGAGCCGTAATGACGAATGACAATGGCCGGGTCGGCATCGGCCTCCCGAGCGATGTCACGGATCGAGGTTGCCGCGTAGCCGCGGTCCGCGAAGAGAGTCGCCGCGGCTTGGCCGATCGCCGCCTTGCTGCGTCCGCGCTGTCCGCCCATGATCACCCCTCCGACGAGTATGCCCTGCCAGGATGTCATCATCGTTGACTTTTCGAGTGAGAGAGATCATGCTCGATGCGTCAGTCGACGGCGACCGAAAGGAATGACATGTCTCGCAACGCTGGACCGCTCACTGCGCGCAACTCGGTCGGAGAGTGGCTGAAACATCCTGTCGGCGGCCCGCTCCTGCGCGAGATGCTTGCCCAGGGTGGCCAGAACGAGAAGGCGCTCGCGCCGGTCAAGTTGCTCTCATTGCAGCGTTTGATTGCAATGAGCCAGGGGCGCCTCAGCCAGGAGGTCGTCGACGATCTGGTCCAGAAAGCCAACGGCGGGGTCGTCGTCGATGAGACCGGAGAGATTGACGAGTCGGGATGGGTCGAGCAGATCACACCGGGACGATTCTCGGGTAAGACGGTCATCGTCACCGGTGCCGCGTCCGGAATCGGTCGCGCCACCGCTGCACGGATCGTGCGCGAGGATGGACGAGTCATCGGTGTCGACGTGTCCGAGCAGCGGCTCGCAGACGTCGCCGAATCACTGACGGACGGACTCTTCATTCCGGTCACGGCCGACATCACCGACCCCGTCGGTGTCGAGGCGATCGTGTCGGCTGCGGGTCCGAATATCGACGGGCTGGCGAATGTGGCGGGCGTCATGGACGACATGTCGCCGCTGCACGAAGTGACTGACGAGATGTGGGAGCGCGTCATGGGCATCAACGTGACGGGAATGTTCCGCCTCACCCGGGCAGTCATTCCCGCCATGCTTACCGCTGGGACGGGTTCCATCGTCAACGTGGCGTCGGAGGCGGGCATCCGTGGCTCGGCGGCGGGGGCGGCCTACACCGCGTCCAAGCACGCCGTCATCGGTCTCACCCGCAGCAGCGCCTTCCTCTATGCCCCGCAGGGTATCCGTGTGAACGCTGTCGCTCCCGGCCCCGTGGCGACGAATATCGGCGGCGGAACGATGGAGGGCGAGTATCGGGAGCGGATTGCCAGCGCAATGACCGTCCTGCCTCCCATCGCGGAGCCCGACCAAATCGCGGCATCGATCACGTTCCTGCTCAGCGAGGACGGCACCAACCTGACGGGCGTCGTGCTGCCCTCTGACGGCGGCTGGTCCGTGATCTAATCATGGCGTCTCCCTATCACCAGGACCTCACTGCGGCGCGTTGGATCCCGCGATTCTCATACGGGCGGCGGTTGGCAAAATTCATGCACGACATGAAACCCCGTCCTGTCGAACCCGGCGACGGCGTGACGGTCACCGAGGTGGCTGTATCCGAGACCACCTCCATTCGCTTGTTCCGTCCCTCGGGAATCGCCGGGCCGGTGCCCACGTTGTTGTGGATCCACGGCGGGGGTCACCTGTTCGGTTCGCCCGAACAAGACGACCGGTCCAACATCGCCTTCACGCGCGAGCTGGGCATCGTCGTCGCAGCGGTGCGCTATCGCCTGGGTGCCGACGCCCCTTCACCCGCTTCGCTGGAAGACTGCCACGCCGCCTTACGTCACGTCGTCGAAAATGCCGCCGACCTGGGGGTGGACCCTACTCGGATCGCCATCGGCGGCGCCAGCGCGGGCGGTGGCATCGCCGCGGCGCTGGTCTTGCAGACACACGACCGGGGCGAGATCCCCGTGGCTTTCCAGTTGCTGATCTACCCGATGCTCGACGACCGAACGACCCTGCGCACCGATCTCGACAAGCTTCCCGTGCGCATGTGGACGACGAAGAGCAACAACCGTGGATGGCGTACCTACCTGGGCGGGGAGCCCGGCGTTGACGGCATCTCGCCCTATGCCGCACCAGCGCGGCGGGCGGACCTCTCGGGCCTGCCGCCGACCTGGATCGGGGTGGGGACAGTGGACCTGTTCTACGACGAGGACGTGGAATACGCTCGACGGCTACGCACGGCCGGCGTGACCTGCACACTCGACATCGTGTCAGGCGCCTTCCACGGCTTCGACCAGCTCTTCGCTAAGACCCCGGTCGCGTCATCGTTCCTACAGGCGCAGATGAACGCTCTTCGATCAGGCGGCATCAACTCGCGCTAGCGCTGCCAGAGATCGACGGTTCAGGCGCACCTCACGGCCCACTATCCGGCCCGTCTCGCAGTGCGCGATGGTGTGGTGCGAAACCGATCGGTTTCGCACCGACCAATGCGTTGCTGTCGGGCCTCAAGGCAGAAGCACGCTCAGACGTTCTCTGATCGCGAATACCGCTTCCTCTCGGGTACGGCCACCGTGTGCTGTCTCCGCAAGGTCGATGGCAATCTCAGCGAGGACCGCCACGGCTAGGAACATGTCCGCGGCACCGGTCATGAGAGGTTCACATTCGGCAGTTGTGGTGACCTTGAGCGTCGTGCTCGGCGATCCTAAAAGTGAGCTGACCTCCGCTCGCTGCTCAGGCGACGCCTCCTAGAAAGGACCGTCGGACGCCGCACATCGATCTAGGACGTTCAAAAGGACATCGCGCGCATCATCGTTTTCCATGAAGAGATCGTCCCTCAGGACCTAGAAGCAACGCGCCGTGCAGCACACTCCGACGAACGTGGAGCTTGGGTGCGAACGGGGATCTTGATCTTCGTCCGCCTCATGTGCGCGGTCTGGGAGATGCTGGGCTGAGCCCGGGGCCCCCGGAAGGGGGCCCTTTCTTCGCTCTCCGCGAAGGCTTCACGGCGGCGAGTCCTCGGCGCGTACTTTGATGGGATGACTGACGACACCGCCGGGTCAGCGTCCGACGTAGCCCAGATGTTGGGCGCTGTAGCGGTTGCCGGATACGCCCAGTCGGGTCGCGATGGTGTTGAGGTCGGCGACCTCATCAGCCGACAGCGCGACGAAGGCACACGGCCCCGTCGGTAAAGGTGGGGGCCGTGAGGTGCTGACCGCCGCGGCCGTCTGTGCGGGGCTCATGCAGCGAATTGGGTCACGCGCATGCTCGTGGCGATCGCGGCGTTTTGGACGAGGGCGAGGGCGAGGTCGTAGGAGCTTCCGTCGTCGTATTCCATGGCGCCTTCGGCGCGGGAGGAGTTTCTCGCTGCGCTGATCTGCAGGGCCTGGGTGAGGACGTCGAGTGCCCGGTCGGCGCGGATGCTGCCGAAGGCTTCACGGGAAAAACGGGGCCCCGCAGGGGCCGGGCAGTCGGCCGGCGCAGACGGCCGTCCATCACCGCCGGTGAACGCCGGCGGAGCTCAGCTGGGTCACCCGTGCGTCGCGGCACCGTCGACGCAGGGTGGGGGCGGCGTTGTACCGCACCCCACCCAGGAGAACGTTACGCCGCGACGGCCCACTCCGCCCGGTAGGCGCCGGACTCGGAGCGGAGGAAGCCGACACGGTCCGGGTGCAGGGCGTCGTCGACGTTGATGTACCGGAGGATGCCGGTGCGGACCATGATGACCGCCGGAATACCGGCAGGGTTGACCTGTCGGACAGCGAGAGCGATAGCGGTGTCCATCAGCAACACTTCCAGCGGAGTCAGAGCCCCATGAGGGAAATGCATGAAGGCATACACCTGCCGCCCATCTCGCATGCTCACCTCGACCTGCAGCCGACGGCTGACCATCTCGTACCCGTCCAGATCGAGCACGACGGTGTTGCGCTGCTGGCGGCGCGCCGAGCGGACCGGGTGCGCGGCCAGGATCGCTTTCATCCCGGTGGCGGCGATGTCGTACCTGCGTCGCATCCGGTCGCTGGCGCGGAGCACCGCTTGGTCCAGGGCGCTGCCGCGTGACCCGTTGTCCATGTAGTCCAGCAAGGCTGTGAGGAACCGCTGGTACGCGAACGCGAACACGCGGTTCTCGGACGGGGCTTCGACCTGCTGCCGGTCCGCGGCGACGAGAGTCGCGCGGCCCTTGCTGCGGGCGCGGGTGAAGTTCCGAAGGTGAGTGAGGGGAGGAACGTGGTCCTCAGTGGGCATTATTCTGCAATCTCCGCCGGGCTGGCGGGACGCGGAGAACGAACCGGACGTAGGCCGGGACGAGCAAGGAGGGCGACACCGAAGCGTCGCCCTCCTATGGCTCATCCCTTACCGAGGGTGCGGCCAGCACTGGACTTGGCCGACTTGCTCGACGAGCCGGCGCACGTCCAGCGCGCCGTGGAACGCCCGATCCTGCAGGTCGCGCAGAAGCGCCAGGGCGCGGCCGGTGAGGCCTTCGCGCTCGGCCTCGCGCAGCAGGTCGTCCTTGGTGCAGGGGTACTCCATGGTGCGGAGGAAGGCGTCCATGCGGGCTCCCGGTCGTCGGCTCGCGTCCTCTGTCGCCGGGGATCCGGCAGGACAGCGACGACGAGAAGTTCAGCGTTTCCCCGACTCTAGAAGGCATCCGTCCGCTCTTGCGGCCGATCCAGGACGAAAGAACGAGCAGATTTACGGGTACAGCAGGAGGTACCGATTTCGCTCGCCGCAGAGCTGTTGAAGTTCGCCTCGTCGGCTCGATTCACCGCCAGGGGCGCTCCGACCGGCGGCGCCAGTAGTCCACGGGGTCCATCGCGAGGTCGTCTGGCGCATCGACCCGACGCGCGCTCGCGCCTCGACGCAGGTGCG
>VGAV01000202.1 GCA_016870695.1 Actinomycetota bacterium
CACCTCGTCGTACCCCCACGTGTCCTCCGCCCCGGCATCCGTCGTCGAACCGACAAGCCGGTCGAGTGAGTCGTACGTGTAGGTCGACCGCGAACGGTCGAGGACGGTGGTCCCGTCGCCGCGGGGCGCCTCGACCCGCGGGGCAGCGGCCGGCGCCTCGCCCCCGGCCAGGCCACTGGTCGGTGCGGAGGCGATGCGCTCCGTCGATGTCACGTTCCCGACGGCGTCGTACCCGTAGGCGTACGACAAGGACGCGCCCTGGGGCAGCGAGCCGGCATCGGACGGGAACGACTTTCGAGCGAGGTACGCACCCGGCTTGCTGCACCCTGCCGTGTCCACGTCCGCGGCGCGGGCCACGTCGACGCGCGAGCCGCCGCCCACGGCGGGGCACATCCCACCGGTGCGCGTCGGAGCCGCGGCCGTCGTCGGTCGGGCCGCCCCGGCGTCCGGCGTGGAGGTCGCGATGGACGTCACCTGGTCCGCCGCGTCGTACCTATAGGTCGTCTGCACTCCGTTCGACCGCCGGACCGAGGAGAGATTGCCGGCGTCGTCGTACCCGTAGTCCGCGGCGCCCCACGGGCTGTCCATGCGGCTCACCCGCCCCGCGTCGTCGTGACGGTAGGAGATCTGCGCTCCGTCGGGCACCGTCAGGGCGCTGAGAAGACCGCTGGCGTCGTACGAGGAGGCGAGCTCACGTCCTCGCATGTCGATCTGGGATGCCACGAGTCCGTCGGACGTGTACGTCCATCCCGTCACCCCGGCGGCGTTGGACGCGGCGATCATCCGTCCTTCGCCGTCGTACTCGAATCGGAGCGTGTCGGAGGCGGAGCTCTGCTGGATGCGATTGCCGACCTCGTCGTAGGCGTAGGCGATGCCCGCACCCGAGGGCAGGACGGTCCGTGTCAGGAGGCCGCGGCGGTCGAACTCGTATCGCGTGCGGTGGCCGGCGGCATCCATCATCCATTCCGGAAGACCCGCGCCGTCGTAGCCGTAGGTCGTCGCGTTGCCGCGCCCGTCCGTCACCGAGGCCAGCAGTCCGCTCTCGTCGTAGGCGTAGCTCGTCGTCGTGCCCGCGGCGTCGCGGACCGTCGCGAGATCGCCGTGGGACTCGTACGTGTACGACGTCACGTTCCCCCGGGCGTCCGTCACCGTCGTCAGCTGACCCGCCTGGTCGTACGCGAAGCGGGTGGTGTTTCCCAGCGCGTCGGTCACGGTGAGGGGGTCGCCGGCGGCATCCCACGTCGCCGAGGTCGTGTGACCGTTCGGGTCCGTCGACGACAGCAGGTTTCCCACCGCGTCGTAGACGTACGTGGTTCGGTGGCCGGCGGCATCCACGGTGCCCACCTGCTGATCGGCGTCGTCGTACTCGAACGACGTCGCGCGGCCGACGGGGTCGGTCACTCGGGTCACGTTGCCCGCAGCGTCGTACGCGTACGAGGTCGTCCCACCGGATGCCGTGGTCACCGCGGTCACCTGACCCGCGGCGTCCCGTTCGTACAGCGTCGGGTTGCCGAGGCGGTCGACCGTTCCGACCAGGAGCCCGTCGGCGTCGTAGCTGTAGCCCGTGCGTCGGCCGGCGGCATCCACCTCCCCCGTCAATCGGTCGAGATCGTCGTACTCGTATCGCGTCGTGTGGCCCAGGGCGTCGCTCGTCGAGGTGACGCGGCCCACCTCGTCGTAGGCGGTGTGCTGCTCGATCCCGGTGGGACCGACCACCGCCGTGACCCGACCCAGCCGGTCGACCGTCTGCGTGGTCACCTCGCCGTGCGGGTCGGTCTGCGACGCGAGCGCACCGGAGCCGTCGTAGGTCCGCTTCCATGTCGCACCCGCCGCGTCGGTCGCCTCGGTCACTCGCGAAAGCGCGTCGAGGACGAAGCTCGTCTGACGCCCGGCCGCGTCCGTGGTCGCGGTGAGTCCGTCCTCGCGGTCGTAGGTGTAGGAGGTGGTGCCACCGAGCGGATCCGTCGCGCTGACGACCCGGAAGAGCGCGTCCCACGTGAAGGTCGTGACGTTGCCCGCCGGGTCGGTGGATGACGTCAGGTTGCCGTTGAGGTCGTAGGAGTACCGGGTCGTCCGGCCGAGGGGATCGACGACGGCGGTCACCCGGTCGCGCGCGTTCCACTCGTACCGGGCGACGCGTCCGAGCGGATCCGTGGATGCCACGAGCCTGTTGCCCTCGTCGTAGGCCAGACGCGTGGTGCGTCCGAGCGGATCGGTGCTCGCCACGCGGTTGCCGCGCGCGTCGACATCGTAGTTGTACGCCGCTCCGGAGGGGAGCGTCATGCGGGTGACGTTGCCGTCGTCGTCGACGTCGTAGGTGACCGTCGACCCGTCGGGCAGCACGGTGGCCGTGAGAACGTCGTGCTCGTCGTATGCGTACGCCGTCACGCGCCCCCGCGCGTCCGTCTCGGAGGCGACTCGACCGGTCTTCGTGTAGGTGTACCGGGTCGTCGCGCCCAGGGCGTCGGTGACCTGCGTCATCCGGCCGGCCCCGTCGTACAGGTAGGTCGTGGTGCGACCGCCGGCGTCGGTGAAGGCGGTGATGTTGTCGTCGTCGTCGTACGTCCATCGCTGCACGTCCCCCGTCGGGCCCGTGATCGACGTGATGCGGGCGCGGTCGTCGAACGCGTAGGAGTGCTCGCGCCCCTCCTGGTCCGTGTAGACCGTCTCGCCCGTGCGGTAGTCGAATCTCCGCAGGTTCTGCTCGGCGTCCCCCTGCTGGAGCACGCGACCGTGGTCGTCGTAGACGTTGCGGAGGTAGGTCGCTCCGAGGGCGTCCGTCATCGACGTCACTCGGTGCTCATCGTCGTAGGCGAACGTCTTGGCACCACCATCGGGCGAGACCAGACGGACGAGATCCCCCGCCGCGTCATAGCCGAGCGACCAGGCGCGGCCGTCGGGAAGGGTGAAGGCGGTGATGCGCCCGCGGTCGTCGGAGTCCACGCGCACGGTCTGCCCGGAGGCATCCGTGATCCCCGTCAGAGGGACGAACGGCTGCGCGTCCGACGGCGCTCCGTAGGTGAGGGTCGTGGTGTGTCCGCCCGCGTCGACGGTGCGGACGAGCTCGCCGATCCCGTCCTGGTCGGCGGCGTCGTACTCCCACGTCTCGCCGTCCCGGGACGTCATCCTGAGCACGCCGTCGCCCGCCTCGGTCAGGTGCAGACCCTCGCCCCGTGGATCCGCGTACCCTCCGGCGCCGTCGGGCTCGAAGAGGATCGATGCCCCGTCGCCGCGCACGACGAGGACGGACTTGTCGTCGAACCGTTGCGCACGCCCGCCGAGCCCGAAGCTCCATCCGGCTCCCGTCCGTGACAGCCGGCCGTCCTGGGAGTTGTAGACGAGGGAGACGTCCGTGCGGGAGCCGCCTGCGCCGGGCAAGGAGAAGAGGTGCTCGGACTCGACGAGGTTGCCTGTCGAGAAGGAGACCGGGTCGGCGCCGTAGTGCTGCCAGCTCCGGTACCCCAGCGCGTACCAGCGACTCAGCTGGTCCGCCGAGGGCCGGGCCGGCCAGCCGCCGGTGACCGGGTCGGTGCAGGAGAACCCCTGCGATTCGAGGTACTTGCCGACCCCCGTGAACGCCCCGTTCACGATGGAGTCCCATCCGCCGTCGATCACCGGACGGTCGAAGTTGTGGTCCATGAAGAGCGTCTCCATGTGCACGACGGCACCCGGCAGACTCGAATACTCTTCGCGCGGGAAGTCGGCGGTGGGCTTGCGCGCCTGAGCCGGGCGACCGGTGTAGCCGGGCATCTCCGCTCGGAGGGAGTCCCGCAGCGCATCACTCGCGCCGCCGCGCGAGAAAAGGAGCGATCCGCCGTCCCGCGCCGTGCCCCACGCCCGACCCTTGTTCGTGTTGAAGGCGAGTGTGAGCGTGACGTTCGGGTCGTGCGACGCGGCGATGGCCCGACGGGTCTCGGCGGACACGAAGCGCTGATCAGCCCCGCGGGTCACCGTCACATCGGCGAGGCACCGCTCCCGGAACATTCCTGCGAGCCCGTCGGCGAGCCGGACGTTCAACGGCAGCTCCGTGATGCGGGGACCCGGCGAGTCGGCCCAGCCGGCGTCGTCGTCCGGGTCGAGCACGATACGCGGCACCGGCGTCGGGGTGACCGGCGTGCCGATGACGACGAACTCGGACAGATGCTCCGACTCCGCCTTCACCGTCCCGGACGCCGAGTCGAAGTAGGACGGCAGCGCCAGCCAGGGCTCTCCCGCCCGCTCGCGGCTGTACACGCGGAGAGTGGAGAGATCCACCCCGGCGTCCGACAGCTCGTCGGCATCCACGCCCAGCTCGAGACGGATGCCCGGCTCGACGTCTTTTGCGACCTCGATCCCGGATGCGTCGC
The DNA here is from genome assembly GCA_016870695.1 of Actinomycetota bacterium. GTDB lineage: Bacteria > Actinomycetota > Actinomycetes > Actinomycetales > Microbacteriaceae > Microbacterium. The sequence continues at coordinate 4,347 of VGAV01000202.1, forward strand.
GCTCGAGCGAATAGCTCGCCGGGAACTGCGTGACGCTGTCTCCGGAACCGTCCTGCGCGCGGATCTCCACCGGCGGCGCGGCCACGACGCCCTGCGTCTCGGATGCCGCGGAGACCGCCGCGCCCTCGCCGAGGACGGACACCTGTGCCGACAGCGTTCCCGCCAGGTCGTGGCCGGAGAACTCGGCGCGCACGCCGGCATCCGTGGCATCCAGGATCGCCCCGCTGCCGGGTTCGATCGTGCCCTCGGCAGCCGGTGAGTCACCGGTCGCCTCCTCGACCGTCGCCGCGGGGGCGGCCGCTTCGCGGACGCGGTCGAGGATCTGCTGACGCATGACATCGCCCGTGACGGTGTGCGCGGACTCCGCGTGCGCCGCTCCACCGGAGACGATGAGCGCGAGGATCGAGAGCCCCGCCGTCAGGCGCCGGATGCCCGCGGTCACCGCTCCACTCCCCCGGCCGCGAGCCGAGCCCGGTCTTGCTTCCGGCGACGGAGAGCCACGAGTGCGCCCCCGCCGGCGGTCACGAGGACGGCTGCCCCGAGGACCCACGGCGTCCAGGTCAGTGACGCGCCGGTGACGGCGAGGGCTGCCCTCTGATGGTCGGCGTACGCACGGAGGCCGTCCGCGTCGGACACTCCGTCACCGTCGAGGTCCTCCGCGCCGGTCGCGCAGGTGGCCGTCCCGCAGATGACCCACTCGACCCAGTCGGGGATGCCCTCCCCGTCCTCGTCCTCTTCGCCGTCGCTGCAGGTGTCGCTCCCGCAGACGAGGCGTTCGACGTAGTCCGGGATGCCGTCGCCGTCGACGTCCGCCCAGGGATCCGCGCACGTGGTCGACCCGCACGAGACCACCTCGACCACGTCGGGAATGCCGTCGCCGTCGGCGTCCTCCGCGCCGGT
>VGAV01000203.1 GCA_016870695.1 Actinomycetota bacterium
GAGGTGGGGTGGGAGGCGACTGCTAGCCTCACCGCATGACTGACGTCCCCGGTCGCGTCCCTCGCCTCGACGACGCCGTCGACGCCGCGATCGTCCGCGAGATCTCGCTCGACGCGCGCGCGACGCTGGCGCACATCTCGGAACGCGTCGGGCTGTCCGTGTCGGCGACGCAGTCCCGCCTCCGGCGCCTCGAGGCGCGGGGCGTGGTCCGCGGCTACCGGCCCGTCCTCGACGCCGAGGCGCTCGGGCGCCCGCTCGCGGCGTTCGTCGAGATCACGCCTCTCGACCCGGCGCAACCCGACAACGCGCCCGAGCTCCTGGCCCACCTGTCCGCGATCGAGGCCTGCCACTCGATCGCCGGCGAGGCCGCCTACATGCTCTTCGTCCGCGTCGCGACCCCGCGCGACCTGGAGGACCTCATCCGCGACATCCGCGCCGCCGCGCAGGTGAACACCCGGACCACGGTCGTCCTGCAGACCTTCTTCGAGGCTCGTCCGATCGAGCCCGCCGACTTCCCGGCCTGACGGTGCGACCCGGTGGCATCCGTCCTCCGGTGACCGCGGATACATCGATGGGCGGATGTCCGACGGGGACGGCCCGCGTAGCGTTGCGGTGATGTGGGAACTCCGTTCGCTCCACCGGTATCAGGTGATCACCGACCTCAGTGTCGCCGGGGTGTTCGGCGCGCTCATGCTCGCCGTGGAGCTCTCGACGAGGGTCTGGCCTGTCGACGTCGTCTCGGCCGTCCTCCTCGTCATGGCCATGAGCGCTGCTCTCGCGGTGCGTCGCCTGGAGCCGGGCGTCGCGCTCGCGCTGGCATGGGTCGGGGCCGTCCTGCAGATGGTGTTCGGCCGTCAGCCGTCGCCGACGGACGTCGCCATCTTCGCCGTCCTGTACACCGCCGCCGCCTACGGCACCCGCCGCGTCTTCTGGGCGGGCTTCGCGTCCTCCCTGGTGGGTGCGGTGGTGATCGCGGTCTACCTGGTGGTCCTCGGCCGGGGCCAGGAGGAGCTCCTGCAGCCGAGCGTCCTCTTCTCGATCGTCGCGATCCTCCTGGCCGCCGCGTTCGCGCTCGTCCTCGCGTGGGTGACCGGTGCGCTCGCCCGGACGGCCATGCGCGCGGCGGCGACGAGCCGGGCACAGCGCCTGGCCGAGGCCGAGACGATCGCCGAGCAGGAGCGCGTGCGCATCGCGCGCGACATGCACGACGTCGTCGCCCACTCCCTGGCGGTCGTGATCGCGCAGGCGGACGGCGCGCGCTACGCCGCCGCCGCCGACCCGCAGGCGGCGACGAGCGCATTGGCGACCATCTCCTCGACCGCGCGGGCGGCCCTGACGGACGTGCGTCAGCTGCTGACGCAGTTGCGGCACAGCCAAGCGGACGGTCCGCAGCCCACCCTCGCCGACCTCGACACGTTGTACGCGCAGGTGCGCGCGGCGGGAGTCGCCCTCACCGTCGACATCGACCCGGCGCCACCGGGGGAGCCTCCCGCCGCGATCCAGCTCGCCGTGTTCCGCATCCTGCAGGAGGCTCTGACCAACGCCCTGCGGCACGGGACGGATCGACGGGTGGACGTCCATCTCGGGTGGCTGCCCGACCGCGTCGAGCTCTCCGTCCGGAACGCGCGCGGCGAGACGGCCGCCGTCCCCTCCGCCCCGGGCGGGCACGGGCTCATCGGGATGCGCGAACGCGCGCAGCTCGTCGGCGGCACCTTCGCCGCGGACGTCGACGGGCCGTGGTTCGTCGTCCGGGCCACGATGCCGATCGGCGTGCCCGCGTGACCCGCTCCTGCCGCATCCGGGAGAGTGGATGCCACCCCTTCCACCCCCGCCGAAAGGACTGGTTCGCATGACCGAGCCCATTCGCGTCGTCCTCGTCGACGACCAGGCTCTCTTCCGCGCGGGGATCCGCATGGTGATCGACTCCCAGCCCGACCTCACCGTCGTCGGCGAGGCCGCGGACGGCCGGGAGGGGATCGAGGTCGTGCGGACGACGCGTCCGGACGTCGTCCTCATGGACGTGCGGATGCCGGTGATGGACGGACTGGCGGCCACGGCGGAGATCCTGCGCCAGCCGGAGCCGCCCCGTGTCGTGGTGCTGACGACGTTCGATCTCGACGAGGCGGCGGCACGCGCGATCCAGCAGGGCGCGAGCGGGTTCCTGTTGAAGGACTCGGAGCCGGAGTCGCTGCTGTCGGCCGTCCGCACCGTGCACGCGGGGTCGGCGGTCATCGCCGCCTCGGCGACCCGCGAGCTGTTCGCCCACATCGCCGACGCCGGGACGGCGCGTCCGGTGCCGCCGACGTGGAGCGACCTCACCGAACGCGAACGCGAGATCTTCGCGCTCGCTGCGCAGGGTCTGAGCAACAGCGAGATCGCCGAGCGGGAGTTCCTGTCGGAGGCGACGGTGAAGACCCACATCAGCCGCGTGCTGACAAAGCTGTCGTTGCGGGACCGCGTCCAGCTCGTCGTGTTCGCGTACGAGCACGGCCTGGCCTGACATCCGCCGCCGGGAGGACGGGGGTACTTCCTCCGGCGGACGCGGCGCGGCACCGGCGGTCAATAGCGTCGGTCATATAGATGCCGCTCCCCCCGTTCCCACCCGTTCGCCCTCCCTGCTTCCGGCGGCGCCCCTTCCGCCGTCGCGCCGCCGCCGCTCGTGGGCGCGGCCGCGGGACACGGGCGCGAGTGTGCTCGTCTCGGCCCTCTCCAGCGCGTTCGGCGTCGTCCTCCTCGCGGCGACGGGTTTCATCGGGGACCTTCTGGCGTCGGCGGACTACCTGCAGGGCCGGGAGAGCGTCGTCGTGATCATCGCGGTGCTGTCGTGGCTGCTCCTCGGCGTCGCGGTCTTCGTGGCGTCCATCGTGACCGCGACGACGTTCGCGGCCGTCGTCGCCGGGCGCGTCCGCGGCATCGCCCTCCTCCGGCTGCTCGGGGCGAGCGCGGGGGCGCAGCGCTCGGCCGTCGCCCGCGACGGGTTGTGGGCAGGGGCGTTCGGCGCTGTCATCGGGTTCGTCCTCGGGATCGCGCTGTCCGGCAGCGGCATCGCCGCGGCCGTCGCCGTCCTCGACCTGACGGTGACGACGCCGTATGCCGGTCTGCTGAGCCCGGTCGTCCTCGTCCCGCCGGTAGCCGTCGCCCTCACGACGTGGGGCTCCGCCTGGGCCGGCTCGGCGCGCGTCCTACGGGTGTCTCCGTTGGAGGCGCTCGCCGCGTCGGGCGACCGGTCCCGGTCCGAGCTCACCCGACGCACCTCGCGGAACGTCGTGGCGATCTGCTTGCTCGTCCTCGGGTTCGGCGTGCTCGCGCTCGGGGTTCTCGCGGGTCTGGTGACGCCGCTCGGGGTGATCCCGGCGTTCGTGGGCGGCCTCGTCTCGTTCGTGGGGCTGGCGCTCGCGGCGCCCCTGTTCATGCCGCCGGTCCTGCGGCTGGTCGGGCGGGCGTTCGGGCGATCCGCCGTCGCCCGGCTGGCCGCGGAGAACGCGATGCGTCATCCGGAGCGGGCGAGCCGCATGACGATCGGCGTCGTCCTGGGCGTGACGCTGGTGATGATGTTCGCCGCCGGACTCGCTTCGGCGCGGACGGTCCTCGTGACCTCCGCCGGCGAACCGGACCCGGAGTTCCTGCGCATCCTCGAGTCGTTCTCGTCCGTGATGATGCTGCTGACCGCGGTGTCGGCGCTGATCGCGGCCGTGGGGCTGGTCAACCTCCTCACGCTGGGGGTGGTCCAGCGTCGCCGCGAGTTCGGCCTGCTGCGGGCGCTCGGGCTGTCGACGCGGCAGATCCGCGCGGTCGTCCTGATCGAGGCCGCTCACCTGACCCTCGCCGCTCTCGTCGTGGGACTCGTGCTCGGCATCGTTTACGGCTGGGCGGGAGCGCAGTCCGTGCTCGGATCGGTGGGGGTGCCGCCGTCCTACGAGTCGCCCACGTTCGTGCTCCCGGCGGTTCCTGTCGGGACTGTCCTCGTCGTGGTCGCGGTCACGGCCGTGCTGACGCTCATATCGGCGGTGGTCCCGACGCGCCACGCCACGTCCGTGACCCCCGTCGAGGCGCTCGCCGACGTCTGAGCCTACGGCCGTTCAGAACGCGCTGCCGGGCCACGCCCCCTCGGGCAGCGGAACGCACGGCGAATAGGACCAGATCTCGAGGGCGCTTCCGTCCGGCTTTTCGTGCACGAAGTAGACCTCGCCGGCGAGGCCGGAGATCTTCACCCGGGGCCGTCCGGCCACAGTCGGGTCATCCCGCACGCGATACCCGTCCCGGTTGGTGAAGAGGGTTTGCGCCTTACTGAGGACCGATTCGACGTCCGGTCGCTCGCTGTAGGTGACTCGGAGAAAACCCATCCAGCTGTAACGCTCCGGCATGCTGCAGGAGAAGAGATACCCGGTCTGATTCTGCGTGATCTCCGCGACATTCTCCGGCGGGACGAGAGCAGCGATCTCCCGCTCGATCTGCATCGTCCGTTCTTTTGCCTCTTCCAACGTCATGTCGGGCTGCGGGGGTTGGGGTCGAACGGGAGCACAACCGGCCACCACCACGGAGAACACAGCTGCAGCAAGAATCCGCCGAGCCGTGGCGGTCACCGCTCCCCGGGCAGAGGCTGAGCTGTTCCTCGTTCGCTGCCCCTTGCGCCAGAGGAAGCGCCGCGCGCGGTCAGAGCGTGTCACCGGGCCATGCGCCCTCGGGCAAGACGAAGCACCGGGAGTACGAGGAGACCTCCAACGCCGTGCGGTCCGGGTTCTCTCCGACGAAGTAGGTCTCTCCGCCGGCTCCACGTATCTGAATTCTCGGAGCCCCGTCGAGGAAGGGTCGTTCGCGGGCGGAATATCCGTCCTTCTGAGAAAACGCGTTGTACACGTCCGCGAGGATGGCCTGGATGTCGAGCTCTCCTCGATACGTGATCGTCAGACGTCCGTACCAGGAATAGGTGTCCGGCTTCCTACATGAGAGCAGCGGCCCCGTCTGATCCTGCTCGACCCCTGCGACGGAGCCCGGGGGCACGAAGCCGGCGATCTCGCGTTGCGTCGTCAGGACCTCCTCTTTCGCCTCCTCCAGACTGGGAAGGCTCGATAGAGACCCATCCCGTCCGCCATCGCACCCCGTCAGCGACAGCACGCTTATCAAGACGACGGCAGACATACAGCCCTTCCTCACCGCCGCACCTCTCGTTCGATTTCTTCGAGAACGTCATTGTTCTCCGGGTCGTCGCTCGCGATGAGGTTGTGGTTCTCCAGCAGGTGGGTCG
>VGAV01000204.1 GCA_016870695.1 Actinomycetota bacterium
ATGCTCGCCGGGGTGGCATCCATCCTGCTCGTCGCCCGGATCGGTGCGGCGGAGCCCGCCATCAACACCGCGTACCTGCTGAACTCCATTGCTGCGGTCGTGCTCGGCGGCGTCGCGCTCACCGGTGGCCGCGGCAAGATCGTCGGGCCCGTACTCGGCGCCCTGCTGCTCACCGCCCTCACCAACGGACTCACCCTGCTCGGGGTCTCGCAGTTCTACCAGCCGCTCGCCGTGGGACTCGTCGTCGTCCTCGCGGCCCTTCTCACGAGGTTCCAGAAGAAATGACCACCGCCATCGGGAACGACGTCGTCTTCTCCGCCCAGAACATCACCAAGTCCTTCGGTGGCGTCCACGCCCTCCGCGGCGCCTCGATCACCATGCGCCGCGGCGAGGTCACCGCGCTCATCGGCGACAACGGCGCCGGCAAGTCCACCCTGGTGCGCTGCCTCTCCGGCATCCATCGTCCGGACTCCGGCACCATCACGCTGGACGGCCAGGAGGTGAGCTTCGACAGCCCGCTCACCGCCCGCGAACGCGGCATCGAGACGGTGCAGCAGAACCTCGCGCTGGTCGAGGACCTGACCGTGTGGCAGAACTTCTTCCTCGGGCGCGAGAAGACCAAGGGCTTCGGCCCGTTCCGCATCCTGGACCGCTCGGCGATGCGCGCCACGGCTCAGGAGATGGTCTCGGATCTCGCCGTGAACGTCCCGCCCGTGACCAGCCGGGTCCGTCGACTCTCCGGTGGTCAGCGTCAGGCGGTGTCCATCGCGCGCGCCGCAGGGTGGGGCGGGTCCATCGTCATCATGGACGAGCCGACCGCCGCGCTGGGCGTGCAGGAGACGGCACGCGTCGAGGGCATTATCCGCAAGCTCAAGGAGCAGGGCGTCGCCGTCCTCCTCATCAGCCACAACTTCGATCAGGTGCTCCGCCTGTCCGACCACGTCTGGGTGATGCGCGGCGGTCTCGCTGTGGCCGAACGCCGTGCCGCCGAGACCGACGGTGACGAGCTGGTCGCGCTCATCACCGGCGCGAAGTCCGCGTGAGCGCGGGCCTTCCCCGCTTCGGGGTGCACGCCGGCCTCTGGGGGTTCGACTGGACTCCGGATGCCGCTGCCCGGACGATCGGCTCGGCGGCAGCCGCCGGATACGACTTCATCGAGATCCCCGCCGTCGACCGGAGCGTCCACCCTCCCGTCGACACGCGGCGGGCGCTGTCCGCGAATGGCCTCGACGCGGTGGTCTCGCTGGCGCTGTCCTTCGACGACGACATCACGTCGCCGGACCCGGCTGTCGCCGCGCGCGGTGAGCACCGCCTCGCCGAGGCGGTCGCCTTCGCCGCCGAGATCGGTGCGACCTTCGTGGGGGGAGTGGTCTTCTCGGCGATGGGCCGGTACCTGCGGCTTCCGACTGCCGCGGACCGCGACCGGTCGCTGGCCGCCGTGCGACGGACCGCCACGCTCGCCGCCCGCGACGGGATCACCGTCGGCGTCGAGTACGTCAACAGGTACGAGTCGAACCTGCTGAACACCGCTGCGCAGACCGCGAGGTTCGTACGCGAGATCGACCAGCCGAACGTCGTCGTCCACATGGACACCTTCCACGCCTCCGTCGAGGAGCTCAGCCTCGGGGACGCCGTGCGCGACGCCGGGCCGCTCCTCGGGTATATCCATGCGAGCGAGAGCCACCGCGGGCGCCTCGGGACGGGCACGATCGACTGGCGCCGCTTCGCCGATGATCTGCGTGCGGCGGGGTTCGCCGGTCCCGTCACGGTGGAGACGTTCTCAAGCGCCGTCGTGGGGACGGATGCCGCTGTCGACATCGGCCTCTGGCGTCCTCTCTGGGAGGATCCATCAGCCGTCGCCGCAGACTCCCTGCAGTTCCTCCGCGAGCAGTTCACCCCTGTCGCCGTCACCGCCTGACCCCCCGAAAGAAAGAACCGTCATGTCCCAGAACCCGCTCGGCGTCCACGCACTCGTCTTCGCCGGAGGCACCACGCCCGACGAGATGTCGCTCATCATCGACCAGACGGCGGCGGCCGGGTACGACATCCTCGAGCTGTCGCTGCACGACTCCCCCAACCTCGACGTCGCCGACGCGCGCGGCAAGCTCGAGGCCGCCGGCCTCGGCATCGTCTGCTCCCGCGGTCTCGCCTTCACGGCCGACGTGTCGAGCGACGACGCGGAGGTCGTGGCACGCGGCGCACGGCTGCTGCACGATTCGCTGCAGATCACGCACGATCTCGGCGGCACCCACTTCACCGGTGCGCTGTACAGCGCGCTCGGCAAGTACGGGCACGCGTTGAGCTCCGCCGGTCGCGCCAACGTCGTCGCCACGCTGAAGGACCTCGCGGTCGACGCGCAGGAGAAGGGCATGACGCTCGGCCTGGAGATCTGCAACCGGTACGAGACCAACGTCATCAACACGGCGGCCGACGCGCTCCGCCTGGCTGACGACATCGGTCACGACAACGTCGTCATCCACCTGGACACGTACCACATGAACATCGAGGAGGACGACTTCTCCCGCCCCGTGCGCCTCGTGGGTGACCGTCTCGGGTACGTCCACATCGGAGAGAATCACCGGGGCTTCCTGGGCAGCGGGCACCTCGACTTCGCGTCGTTCTTCCATGCCCTCGCCGACATCGACTACACCGGACCTGTGACCTTCGAGTCCTTCTCGTCCGCCGTCGTGTCGCCGACGCTGTCGAACGATCTCGCCATCTGGCGGAACCTCTGGAACGACGGCCCCGAGCTCGCGCGTCACGCGCTGTCGTTCATGACGAACCAGATCGCGACCGCTCGTGCCGTCTGACGCCGTGGGGGCCCCGGCGCACTCCGGTCCGGCTCCCGCGCAGCCGGCTCCGCCGTCCCCGCACGCCGGTCCGCCGCCCGCGGCGCTGACAGAGCTGGCGCGCCGGGTGGCCGACGCGGTGGTCCCGGGACGGCGCTACCTCCTCGGCATCGCCGGGAGCCCGGGCAGCGGAAAGACCACCCTCGCGCAGGCCCTGGTGGAGACGATCAACGCGGATGCGCCCGGGACGGCCGTGCACCTGCCGATGGACGGCTTCCACCTCGCCAACGCGACACTCGACCGGCTCGGCCTCCGCGACCGCAAGGGCGCGATCGAGACCTTCGACGGCTGGGGGTTCGTCGCCCTGCTCGACCGCGTCCGCGGCGAGCGCGATCACACGGTGTACGCGCCGAGCTTCCGGCGGGTCGTGGACGAGGGCGTAGCCGGCGAGATCGCGATCGACCCGGATGCCGTCGTCGTCGTCGTCGAGGGGAACTACCTGCTGGCGGACTTCGATCCGTGGACGGGTGTCCGCGACCGTCTCGATGCCGCCTGGTTCTGCGCCACGTCGGCGGAGGAGCGCGAGGCGCGGCTCGTCGACCGGCACACTCGGCACGGACGCTCCGTCGAGGCGGCGACGGCGTGGGCCCGCGACGTGGACGGCGCCAACGCCGTGCTCATCGAGGCGTCCCGTTCCCGTGCGGATCTCGTCGTCTCGGGCGTGACCGGTCAGCCGCTGCCGGCCGCTCCGTCCGCCTGACGCCGAGTGTCGAAACGGCCGCCCCGCTCACGGGCGGCCGTTCTGGCGACCCCGATCCGACGGCGCGGCTCAGACAGCGCCACCCACCCGGGGGCCGTTCCGAGCGCGTGACTCGTCTCGTCGCACCGGAATGGGCTGCGAGCCGTCCCCCTCGGCTCCGCAGCGGTGCCGCCGCTCGATCGCCTGTCCGGCGTACCCCGCGGCGATGATGAACGCGGCCCCCGCGAACCCGGCGGCGCCGATGGCCTCGCCGCCGATGAGCACACCCACGAGCACGGCCCAGACGGGCTCGGTGCCCATGAGGATGCTCGCCCGTGTCGCCGACGTCCGGCGGACCGCCCACAGCTGCACGACGAAGGCGAACACGGAGCACAGCAGCCCGAGGAAGAGCGCGTCGAGCCACCCGGATGCCGACAGCCCCGCGACCGCCGGGGGAAGGTCGGCGCCGGCCACCGCGCACGACGTCGCCGCGCAGACCACGAGCTGGACGAACACGACCGCGAGGGTGCTGTCCGACCGGCCACGGGACAAGCGGGCGCTCGCGGTGACGTGGACCGCCCGCACCGCCGCCGCGGCCACCACGAGGGCGTCGCCGACCGTCGGCGTGCGCAGTCCCCCGCCCGACACGAGCAGGGCGACGCCGACGACGGAGATCACGGCAGCGACGAAGTACGACCGCGGCAGCCAGGACCGCGCGGCGAGACTCTCCAGCACCGGGGTGAAGATCAGCGCCAGGCTGATCAGCAGTCCCGCGTTCGTCGCGGACGTCAGGTGCACCCCCGCCGTCTCGAGCCCGATCACCGCAGACTGCGAGCAGCCCAGGAGCGACGCGATGGCGAGGCCGCGACCGCGCGGCATCCGTTCCCTCCTCACGGCGCAGATCACGCCGAGGGCGACCGCCGCCACGATGAAGCGCAGAGCGACGGCGGGCGCGACGCCCATCTCCGTCGTGAGCTCCTTCGCGGCGAGGAAGCTCGCGCCCCAGACCGCGGCGACCGCGACGAGCAGGACATCGACGACGAGTTCGGGGGTGCGGCGAGTCATTCGTCCAGCATCCGGGCCTCCACCCGGAAGAACAATGACGGCTTGCTTCACTGTCCCGTAAGTTCGGACTTATGGATGCCGCCCACCTCCGCGTTCTGCGCGAGCTCCGAGACCGCGGGAGCGTGGCCGCCGTCGCCGCGTCGATGCACGTGTCGGCCTCCGCCGTGTCGCAGCAGCTCGCGGTGCTGCAGAACCATTCGCCGGTCCCCCTCACCGCACGGCGCGGCCGCGTGCTGGTGCTCACGCCCGCTGGGGAGGCCCTCGCCGATGCCGGCATGCGCGTCGACAAAGCGCTGACCGACGCGCGCGAGGCGGTCGGCGCGTTCCTCGAGGACCACCGGCGACCGGTCCGGGTGTCCGCGTTCCACAGCGCGGGACTCGCGTTGTTCGGCCCGTTGCTGCGCGCGCTCGGCGATGCTCCCCCGCTGCAGCTGACGGATGCCGACGTCGCCCACCGCGACTTCCCCGGGCTGACCGCCGACCACGACATCGTGATCGCCCACCGCCTCGCGCACGACGAGCCCTGGCCGGCCGAGCGCGTCGTGGTGACGCCGCTGCTGACGGAGCCGCTCGACATCGCACTCCCGGCGGCGCACCCGCTCGCGTCCCGCCCGCGCCTGCGCGCCGCGGACGCCGCGGACGAGAGCTGGG
>VGAV01000205.1 GCA_016870695.1 Actinomycetota bacterium
GTGATGCGCAGCTCCTCGGCACCGAGGGACTGCACCGCGACGCGGACGATGCGGCGGATCTCGTCGGTGCTCATCAGCTGCGACTGCGGGAGCCACGGCATCCCGTCGGCCGGCATGCAGTACGTGCAGCGGAGGTTGCACTTGTCGATGACGGACACGCGCAGGTCCGTCGCCACGCGGCCGAAACGGTCGAGGAGGCCCCCCTCCTGCGGGGCGCCGGTCGTGCGGATGGCACCGAGCGTCACGGGGACCGGTCTCGGGGTCCCGGTCACGTGCGTGGCATCCATGGGTCGAGCCTAAGACAGTCCCCGGACCTCGGGGCGGTACGGTCGTCGCATGCCGAACACCTTCCGCATCGCCGCGGCCGCCCGGCTGCTCGGCGTCAGCGACGACACCGTGCGCCGCTGGATCGATCAGGGCGTGCTCCCGACGACGGGGACCACGCCCGTGGAGATCCCCGGCGCGGCCCTCGCCGAGCGCGCCGTGGCCCTCGCCGCCGATCCCGCCGATCCCACCGACGTCGCCTCCAGTGCCCGCAACCGCTTCGTCGGGATCGTCACACGGGTCCGCGTCGACGGGGTCATGGCGCAGGTCGACCTGCAGTGCGGGCCCCACCGGGTGGTGTCGCTGATGTCGGCCGAGGCGGCGGAGGAGCTCGCCCTCGAGCCGGGGGCGCTCGCCGTGGCATCCATGAAGGCGACCGTCGTCACGATCGAGAAGCCGCGGGAGCGGTGATCTGCGGCTCCTGCATCCGCTGATGCGGAATACTGGAGGCCTCGGCCTCCCGTCCTCCGGAGCGCCGGGGAGAGGATCATCGTGCGCCACACCCTGCGTCTGCCCGTCCTGCTCGCGGTGACCGCCGCGGTCCTCACGGCCTGCGCCGCCCCCGCTCCCTCGGAGGACGCGTCCGCCGGGAGCGGCGTCTCCGGAACCGTCGAGGTCTACGCCGCGGCCTCGCTGCAGCGCAGCTTCGACGAGATCGCGGCGGCGTTCGAAGAGGACAACCCCGACGTGCAGGTGACGGCCGTCTACGACGGCTCCAGCACCCTGGCCACGCAGATTGGCGAGGGCGCGCCCGCGGACGTGTTCGCCTCCGCCGACGAGAAGAACATGGCGAAGGTCGCCGACCGCGCGCCGGACCCGCAGGTGTTCGCCGGCAACACGCTGGTCATCGTCGTCCCGGCGGGCAACCCGGGGGCCGTCGACGACCTCGCCGACCTGGCCGGCGTGACCACCGTGCTGTGCGCGCCGGAGGTGCCCTGCGGCGCCGCGTCCGCGACCCTGCTGTCGAACGCCGGGGTCGCGGTGACGCTCGCGAGCGCGGAGCAGAACGTGACGGCGGTGCTCACCAAGGTGGCGGCGGAGGAGGCGGACGCCGGTCTCGTCTACGCCACCGACGTGGTGGGCCGCGACGACGTCGAGGCCATCGTGCCAGACGGGGCGGCGGACGTCGTCAACCGCTACCCGATCGCCGCGCTGGCGGACGCCCGCAACCCGGAGGCGGCCGCCGCGTTCGTGGACTTCGTCCTGTCGGCCCGCGGGCAGGAGATCCTCTCCGCCGCGGGCTTCCGAGCGCCGTGACGGACGGACGCGGCGGGTACATCCCGCGCTCGCTCGTCGTCCCGGCGGCGGTCGGGCTCGTGTTCCTCCTCGTCCCGCTGACCGCTCTCGTGGCCCGGGTCGAGTGGGCCACGCTGTGGCAGGACGTCACCTCCGAGACCTCCCGGGCCGCCCTCGCGCTCTCGCTCGGCACCGGCGCGGTCGCCACCGCCGTCTGCGCGCTCGTCGGGGTGCCGCTGGCGATCGTCATCGCGCGCAGCACGCCCCGGACCGCGGCCCTGCTGCGCGCCCTCGTGACCGTGCCGCTCGTCCTCCCTCCCATGGTGGGCGGGGTGGCGCTGCTGTACCTCTTCGGCCGCTCCGGATGGTTCGGGGCGCTGGGGCTGCCGTTCACGACCCCCGCCGTCGTCCTGGCGCAGGTGTTCGTCGCCCTGCCGTTCCTCGTGCTCGCCGTCGAAGGATCGCTGCGCAGCACCGGCGTCGGCTACGAGCGCACGGCCGCGGCCCTCGGGGCGAGCCGCCTGACGATCCTGCGCCGGATCACCCTGCCGCTGGCCGCCCCGGGCATCGTCGCCGGCATCGTGCTGTGCTTCGCGCGGGCGATCGGCGAGTTCGGGGCGACGGCCCTGTTCGCCGGCAACCGTCCGGGGGTGACGCAGACCATGCCCCTCGCCATCTACACCGCGTTCAACGGGGCGGGCGTCTCGCAGGGCACCGCGGTGGCGCTGTCGCTGCTCCTGCTCGTGACCGCCGTGGCCGTGCTGCTGCTCGTCCGCGGCTGGCGTCCGGGGGCGGCCCGGTGAGCGGGGAGCGCGCCGCGAGCAGGGGCGGGAGGGATGCCGCCGCGCTGCGCGCGCGCCTCCGCGTCCGCCGTCGCGACTTCGACGTCGACGTCGCGTTCGAGGTGGCCCCCGGGGAGACCCTCGCGGTGATGGGCCGCAGCGGTGCGGGCAAGTCGACGATCCTCCAGGTCCTGGCCGGGCTGGTGAGCCTGAAGGAGGGCGAGATCACCGTGGACGGGAGGGTCATCGACCGCTCCTCGGGACCGCGGGTGCGCACACCGCCGATGTCGCGGGGCATCGTCCTCCTGGGACAGGACGCCCGCCTCTTCCCGCACCTGTCGGCGCGGGAGAACGTCGCGTTCGGTCCGCGGGGCTCGGGGGTCGCGGCATCCCTCGCCCGGTCCGCCGCGGACGACTGGCTGGCCCGCGTCGGACTGCCCGACGCCGGCGACCGCCGTCCGTCGGAGCTCTCCGGGGGCGAGAGGCAGCGTGTCGCCGTCGCCCGCGCGCTCGCCGCCGAGCCGCGGGTCGTGCTGCTGGACGAGCCGCTCGTCGCCCTCGACCCGGTGACGGCCTCGGAGATCCGGACGATGCTCGGCGAACGGCTCGCCGGGGTGACGACGGTGGCGGTCACGCACGACGCGGTCGATGCGGCCGCGCTCGCGGACCGGCTCATGATCATCGAGCAGGGACGGGTGACGCAGTCCGGTCCGGTGCGCAAGGTGCTCGCGGCCCCCGCGACCGATGTCGCCGCCCGCATCGCCGGGCTCGAGCGTCTCGTCGGGATCGCCTCGGACGGAGGCTGGCTCGGCGGCGAGGCGCGACTGCGGACGACGGATGCCGCGTCCCTAGCGCTCGCGCGGACCGACGGCGTGCCGCTGGCGGCGGTGTTCCGGGCGGCGGACGTCCGCCTGACGCTACCGCGTGCCCGGCTCGCCGCCACGGCCGACAACGTGTGGCGCGCGACCGTGACCCACCTGGTGCCGACGCCGACGGGGGTGCGGGCCTTGACCGACACCGGCGCCGCCGAGATCGCGGCCGCGCAGGCTGCGACCCTTGCGCCCGGCACGGAGGTCGTCCTGCGTCTCGCGCCGGATCTCGTGCGGTTCGTCCCCGTCGCCTGAGACTCCGAGGGGGGTTCAGGCGAGGCGGCCGGCCTCCAGCCGCACCTCGCGGTCGATGAGGCTCGCGGGCACGTCGACGTGCGACACGAGCACCACCGCCTGCTCCCGCGAGACTGCGCCGAGCAGGTCGCGCAGCAGGGCGTCGGAGGCGGCGGCATCCACTCCCGCCGTCGGCTCGTCGAGCACGAGCACGGGGAAGCCGCGCAGCACGGCCCGCGCGAGGGCGAGGCGCTGCGCCTGCCCGCCGGAGACGAGCGCGCCGCGGTCGCCCACCCGGGAGTCGAGCCCCCCGCGCTCGGCGACCCAGGCGTCCAGGCCGACGCGGGACAGCACCGCGATCAGGTCGGCGTCGTCGGCGTCCTCGCGGGCGAAGAGGAGGTTCTGACGGATCGTCTCGTCGAAGAGGAACGGCGTCTGCTCGACGAGGCCGACCGTGCGGCGCAGGTCGTCCCCGGACAGGTCCCGCGCCTCCACGCCGCCGACCGTGTACGAGCCGCGGTAGTCCAGGAAGCGGACCAGCACGTGGGCGAGCGTCGTCTTGCCCGCGCCGCTCGGGCCGGTGATCAGCACCCGCTCGCCCGGGCCGACCCGCAGGGACACGTCCACGATGCGCCCCGTGTCGTCGGCGTCGCCGGCGCCGCGCGCGGGCCAGTGCGCCCGGACGTCGCGCAGCTCCAGGCCCGCCCCCAGCGGGACGGCCTCGCCGGTGCGCGCCGGCTCGTCGCGGGGGAGCCCCTCCGGCACGTCCTCCGGGACGGCGGCGGCGATCCGCTCGGCCGACGCGCGGACCTGGCGCCAAGATGCCAGCGCGAGCGGCACCGGTCCGAACACCTCGAACACGGCCATCGGCAGCAGCACGACGACCGCCAGTCCGGGCCCCGTGAGCGTCCCGCCGATGACGCCCGGCGCGGCGACGAGGAGCGCCAGCAGCGACGCCGCCCCCGCGAGGACCGACACCCCGCCGGCGGTGAGGCCCTGTGCGGTGCCGCGTCGGACGAGCGCCCGGCGGAGCGCGGCGTCGGCGTCGGCCACGCGGGCGCGGGCGGCGTCCAGCGCGCCGTAGGCGGTGAGCACGTCGAGGCCCGTCAGCAGGTCGTGCACGGCGTTCGCGACGGCGGCCCGCAGCGGCGCCACGGCACGTTCCGCCCGGGCTCCCGCCGCCCAGCCGAGCGCGACGGCCACGGCGAAGGCGGCGGCGAGGCAGCCGAGCAGCACCAGGGCCGCCGGGACGGACACGAACGCGGTGAACACGACGGCGCCCAGGGCGGTGACGGCCGCGGTCACGAGCGGCAGCACGACGCGCAGCGGCAGGTTCTGCAGCTCCTCGACGTCGTCGACGACGCTCGACAGCAGTCCGCCCCGCCGGGAGCGGGCGAGGCCGTCCGGGGCGACGGGCACGAGGGCGCGCACGAGATCGGCGCGCACGCCCGCGAGCTGGTGCAGGGCCGCGTCGTGCGAGGTCAGCCGTTCGAGGTAGCGGAAGACCCCGCGCGATAGGGCGAACGCCCGCACGCCCACGACCGCCATCGACAGGGAGATGACCAGCGGCTGCTCCGCCGCGCGCGCGATGAGCCACGCGCTCGCCGCGAGGAGCGCGACGGCGCTCGCGGCCGTGCCGAAGCCGGACAGGACGGCGGGGGCGAACCGGCGACGGGAGGGCAGGGCGGACCTCAGGATGCCGCGGACCCGCGCGTTCACGGGACCACCTCCACCACGCGGTCGGCGACGGCGCGGGCGCTGCGGCGGTGGGACACCAGCAGGACGGCGGCGCCGG
>VGAV01000206.1 GCA_016870695.1 Actinomycetota bacterium
GAACCGCTAGAATGGGTGGCGATCCCGTCATCGTCCCCGCGTGAGCCGCCCTTCCGGCGCCATCAGCCCGCGGCAGTTCCTCGGGGTCACGCATTCACCGGCTTCGGCCGGACGTCCCGGACCCTGTCCGCAAGGACACGCTCAGGAGGAGCATGCCGACCACGGCGACCGCCGCTCGAGGTTCGACCCAGCGGCGCAGGAAGTCCTCGTCATCCCGTCGTGACGACGAGGCCCCCGTCATCCCCATTCTCGCTCGCAAGGTGCGCGAGGTCGAAGCCAAGGCCCAGCGCGGAAAGCTCGGGCCGACCAACCGCGTCAAGTTCCAGGTGATCGCCTTCCTCGTCCGCGAGGAGCGCGCCCGCGTCAAGGCGGACGGCGAGCTCACCGACGCCGCGCGCGCCGAGCTGCTCAAGCGGCTCGACGGCGTCGCGACGATCCTCGCCAAGACCGCCGCGCGCGACACCTCGCTCATCCAGCTGCTCGAGGTTGACCAGGCCACGTCGCCGGTGGCTCGGCGCATGCGCCGCGACTGGCTTCTCGAGGCGGGGGCCGAGCTGCCGCCGGACGAGCTCATCATCACCGACACCGCGCCCGCCGCGGCGACGACCGTCGTGCCGGCCGCGCTCGCCGAGCGCCAGGTCGTGCCGCCGTCGATCGAGTCGCGGCAGATGGCCAACCCCTTCCTGCCGCCCGACCTCACCCCGCGCGCGACCGGGGACGCCCCGCGCCGTCGCCTCGACGGCTGGGAGCTCATGGGGCCGCTGTACAAGGCCTTCGAGACCGGCGCCGGCGGGTCGGCGGCCAGCATGGAGCTGCCTCCCGTCCCCGAGTTCGACCGGCTCTCGCCGCGCGGGCTCGAGGTCATGCCGCACCAGTCGCGCTTCCTCGAGGCCGTCCGCCAGGGCCACCGCTCGTTCCTGCTGGCCGACGAGCCGGGACTCGGCAAGACCGCCGAGTCGGTGCTCGCGGCATCCGTCGCCGACGCGTACCCGCTGCTCGTCGTGGTCCCGAACGTCGTGAAGATGAACTGGGCGCGCGAGGTGCAGCGCTGGACCCCGCACCGCCGGGCCACCGTCATCTCCGGCGGCGGTGCCGACATCGACGCATTCGCCGACGTGTTCATCGTCAACTACGAGATCCTCGACCGGCACCTCTCCTGGCTGTCGTCCATCGGTCTCAAGGGCGTGGTCGTCGACGAGGCGCACTTCATCAAGAACCTCACGTCGCAGCGGTCGCAGAACGTGCTCGCCCTGGCATCCCGGGTCCGTCAGCAGACGCGCGATCCGCTCATGCTCGCCCTCACGGGGACGCCGCTGATCAACGACGTCGAGGACTTCGACGCGATCTGGCGCTTCCTCGGGTGGACGAACGGCGAGAAGCCCGGCCCAGAGCTGATGGAGAAGCTGGATGCCACCGGCCTGACCCCCGCGGACAAGGCGTTCTACCCCGAGGCGCGCGAGGCCGTCATCTCGATGGGCATCGTCCGCCGCAAGAAGAAGGACGTCGCCGCCGACCTGCCCGACAAGCTCGTCGCCGACCTCCCCGTCGAGCTGGACGACGAGTTCGGCCGGTCCATCCGGCAGGCCGAGCGCGAGCTCGGTGCGCGTCTGGCCGCGAAGTACCGGCGCATCATCGAGGCGCGCGGCGACCGGGGCCTGGCTCCCGGCGAGGTGGACGACGACATCGTCCGGCTGGTCGCGCACGGCGAGCTCGAGGAGTCCAAGGCCGCCGGCACCGGGTCCGAGAACGTCTTCACGATGGTCCGCCGCATCGGTCAGGCCAAGGCGCAGCTCGCCGCGGACTACGCCGTGCAGCTGCAGCGGTCGGTCGGCAAGGTCGTGTTCTTCGCCAAGCACATCGACGTCATGGATGCCGCCGAGGCCCACTTCAAGGCATCCGGTCTCCGTGCGGTGTCGGTGCGCGGCGAGCAGACCTCGACGGCCCGTCAGGCCGCCATCGACGCGTTCAATAACGACCCCGGCGTCGGCATCGCGGTGTGCTCGCTCACCGCCGCCGGCGTGGGACTGAACATGCAGGCCGCGTCGAACGTCGTGCTCGCCGAGCTGTCGTGGACGGCGGCCGAGCAGACGCAGGCCATCGACCGCGTGCACCGCATCGGTCAGGAGGAGCCGGTCACCGCGTGGCGCATCATCGCCGCGCACACGATCGACACGAAGATCGCGGAGCTCATCGACTCCAAGGAGGGGCTCGCCCAGCGCGCCCTCGACGGCCAGGCGGTCGAGCCCGGTTCCAGCGACTCGGTGCAGCTGTCCGCGCTCATGCACCTGCTGCGCCAGGCGCTCGGCGCCGCCTGACGCGCACCGCATCGAACGCCCCGGGGTCCCCGCCCCGGGGCGTTCGTCGTTCGGCCTGTGGGGCCGGGGCCGTCGTTCGACGACGTGCCGCCGGGGGCGGTCCCGCGGCGACGTGCCGCCGCCCTGCGCCGTCCTGCGGAGTCGAGCGGCGGCACGCGGGCGGCCGCGGGCGCCGTCCTGCGGAGTCGAGCGGCGGCGCGCCGGGGGAGGGGCTCGGTCGGACGGCGTGTCGGGTGCGGACTCCGCAGGACGGCGGCGGCGGGAGCGGAGCGGGGACGCGGGCCGGTGGCATCCATCCCCTTCCCGTCGTGTCGCACCGGACTCGCCCGCGGCGATAGGGTCATAGACGGCAACGGCGCCGCCCCCTCACCCGAACCACAGCGAGGAATCCAGCCAATGAAGATCGGCATCCTTACCAGCGGCGGCGACTGCCCCGGGCTCAACGCGGTCATCCGCGGTGTCGTGCTCAAGGGGACCACGAACTACGACATCGAGTTCGTCGGCATCCGCGACGGCTGGCGCGGCGTCGTGGACGGCGACTTCTTCCCGCTCACCCGCCACGAGGTGAAGGGCCTGTCCAAGGTCGGCGGCACGATCCTCGGCACGAGCCGCACGAACCCCTACGAGGGGGCCCGCGGCGGCGCGGAGAACATCTCGAAGACCATGTACGGCCACCGCATCGACGGCATCCTCGCCATCGGCGGCGAGGGCACGCTGGCCGCGGCCGACCGCCTGTCCAAGGACGGCATCAACGTCCTCGGCGTCCCGAAGACGATCGACAACGACCTGCGCGCGACCGACTACTCGTTCGGCTTCGACACCGCCGTCAACATCGCGACGGATGCCATGGACCGTCTGCGCACCACCGGCGACTCGCACCAGCGCTGCATGGTCGCCGAGGTCATGGGCCGTCACGTCGGCTGGATCGCCCTGCACGCCGGCATCGCCGCGGGCGCGCACGTCATCTGCATCCCCGAGGTGCCCATGTCGATCGAGGAGATCGTCGAGCAGGTCACCCGCGCGCACGACCGCGGCCGCGCGCCCCTCGTCGTGGTGTCCGAGGGCTTCAAGCTCACGGGCATGGACGAGGCCTTCAGCGACAAGGGCCTCGACGCCTTCAACCGTCCGCGCCTCGGCGGCATCGGCGAGATGCTCGCGCCCGAAATTGAGCGTCTGACCGGCATCGAGACCCGCGCCACCGTGCTCGGTCACATCCAGCGCGGTGGCTCGCCGTCGGGCTTCGACCGCGTCCTCGCGACGCGTCTCGGACTGCACGCCGCCGACGCCCTGCACGAGGGGGCGTGGGGCCAGATGGTCGCGATGCGCGGCACCGATATCGTGCGCGTGCCTTTCGCCGACGCCCTCGGCGAGCTGAACACCGTGCCTCTGTACCGCTACGAGGAGGCCGCCGCCCTCTTCGGCTGAACCCCGTCTCGACACGCCCCGTCCGCCTCGCGCGGGCGGGGCGTGTCGTGTCGGTGCTTCGATCGCGGCTGCGTCCCAGGTCGGTCCCTCCGTCATGCGCGTGTCCCACGATGTGCAGTTCTGGGAACCAGAACCTGCACAAACTGGGACACGCTCGCTGGGCTGGGGGAGAGGTCAGCGCTTCCGTCGCTATCGTGTCCCACTTTGTGCAGCGCGCGGCAATGAAAGCTGCACATAATGGGACACGGTCAGCCGGACCACCCCGCACGCCGGAGGGCGTCGCGGACCTTCTCGACGGCCCGCCGCCCCCCGCCCCGCATGTGATGGGACAGGATGCGCACGTGATCCCACCCGCGTGCGCGGATGGCATCCCACCGGTCGGCGTCGCGTGCGAACTGCCGCAGGTCCTCCGCGTGGACGCGTCCGTCGTACTCGGTGGCGACCTTCCAGTGCGGATAGGCCAGGTCGAGCTCGGCGACGAACCTCCCCGCGACATCGCGCAGGATCCAGGAGATCTCCGGCTCGGGCAGACCGTTGCGAACGAGCAGCAGTCGCAGATGCGTCTCGGAAGCCGAGCGAGGCCCGTGACGGCTCAGCGAGAGAGCGCGCTCAAGTGCGTGCCGACGGGTGTCGCCCATCATCTCGATCTCTGCACGGACATCGTCCGCGTCGATGACAGGGCGCATCTCCGTCAGGAGGAAATCCGCCGCAGCGACCAGGTCGTCGAACTCCCACAGCGACGCACTTTGCCGCCATGCACGCACGGGATCCTCCACCGGCCAGCCTTCCGGGGTATGCCACAGAGACGGCTCGCGGGTCTGCAGCCGATGCCCGTGGATGCCGGGAACGCGCGGCTCGCGTCGGGGGCGGTGAGCCGAGACGTGCAGACCCACGAGGTGCGGAGGCGGTGGGACCGGCACTCCGAGCAGAGCGAGCGCGGTCTCGTGGCTGAAGAATTGCCCCTCGCGGAGGCGGGGCGCGTACTCGGCGGCTCGAGCTCGAAGGTCCCTGCGCCCGGGCGGCGGTGCGGACGAGCGGATTCCGCTGTGGGGAGACCTCAGTCCGACATGGCGCAGCGCGAAACGTGAGCGGCCGTGAGCCATGGCATCCCGCACGGAAAATATCTGCGGCACATCGGACATCGGTCGAGTCTGGCGGCTGGGAGACGAGGGGCCGTGGGCGGAACCCCTCGATTGTGGACGGTGACGCCGTCCCGCCCGCCGGGGAGAAGGAATGGGGCGGACGCCCGCGGGGCATGTCCCACTTTGTGCAGCTCAGGAGGCCGAAACGTGCACAAAGTGGGACATGCCGGGAGGGGAGGCGCCGGTGCGGCTTGGTGGGGCGGACGCCCGCGGGGCGTGTCCCACTTTGTGCGGCTCAGGAGGCTGAAACGTGCACAAAGTGGGACATGCCGGGAGGGGAGGCGCCGGTGCGGCTTGGTGGGGCGGACGCCCGCGGGGCGTGTCCCACTTTGTGCGGCTCAGGAGGCTGAAACCTGC
>VGAV01000207.1 GCA_016870695.1 Actinomycetota bacterium
CGGTGCTTGATGGGCTCGAAATCCGGCAGGATCAGGTCGACCCCGGGCTGGTGCTCCTCGGGGAAGAGCACGCCGCAGTCGACGACGAGCAGCTTCCCGTCGAACTCGAACACGGTCATGTTGCGTCCGACCTCGCCGAGGCCACCGAGGGGGATGACGCGGAGAGTCCCCTTCGCGAGGGCGGGCGGGTCGTAGACGGTCGTGGGCATTGGTGCCTCCTCGGATGCCACGTCGTGGCATCCCTTCGTGTGGCGTCGCTGGCCGCGGATCGGCGGACGCCGATGCTTATCTCGTGGTGCCGTGCACCTTCGGCAGGGCACCGCCGGCGGCCGCGTTGCGGTCGGGGCGGAAGTTGGAGAAGTCCGCGCCGGGGACGTCGCGGACGAGGGCGAGCTCGTCCTCGATGACCGCGGCCTCCCACTCCTCCGGGCCGACGAGCGGCAGGCGCACGCGCGGGCTGCCGATGCGGCCGAGGCCGTGCAGGATGTACTTGGCCGCGACCGTGCCGGGGACGTGCGTCATGACGGCGCGCACGAGCGGCTCGAGGCTCTTGTGCGCGGCGGTGGCCGCGGCGAGGTCGCCGCGGTTCACGGCGTCGACGATCGTGCGGTACGGTCCGGCGGCGATGTTCGCCGTGACGCCGATGAGGCCGCTCGCGCCGATGGCCATGTGCGGGAGCACATTCGCGTCGTCGCCGGAGAAGTAGAGCAGGTCGGTCTGGTTGAGCACGCGGCTGACCTCGCTGAAGTCGCCCTTGGCGTCCTTGATGGCGAGGATGTTGGGGTGCTTGGCGAGGCGCAGGATGGTCTCGTACTTGATGGGCACGCCCGTGCGACCCGGGATGTCGTAGAGGATGACCGGCAGGTCGGTCGCGTCGGCGACGAGGCGGAAGTGCGTCAGGATGCCGGCCTGGGTCGGCTTGTTGTAGTAGGGCGTGACGATCATGATGCCGTCGGCGCCGGCCTTCTCGCTGGCCTTGTAGAGCTCGATCGCGTGCGCCGTCTCGTTCGAGCCGCCGCCGGTGATGATCTTGGCGCGGCCGGCCGCGACGTCCTTGCCGACCTCCACCAGACGCAGCTTCTCGGGGTCAGTGAGGGTGGAGGTTTCGCCCGTGGTCCCGGTCACGACGATGCCGTCGGCACCGGCGCTGACGACGTGGTCGATGTGCTTCTCGACGGCGGGCCAGTCCACCTCGCCGTCGGCGGTCATCGGGGTGATGAGCGCGACGAGCACCTGACCGAAGGGATTGCCGGAGTGCGTCATGATCCCAGGTTATCGGGTCGTCGGGGTGCGACCGGGGCGCCGACCAGCGGAATCACCCGACCGGCGGGCGGCCGCCGTTCTGCAGGACCGGTGGGGCGGAGGATGCCGCACGGGGCCGATGAGGCGCCCCGGGGGCGGAACGTCGTGCAGATCGGCGGCGGGCGGTCTCCCGTCGGGCGAGGATCGCCCGCTCGACCAGTGGCCAGTCGTAGAGGACCAGCGCGTAGTCCAAGCGCAAGGGTCTCGTAGCCCTGCGCTGCGGCCAGGGAGTCGCGCCGGAGGTCCTTGTGCCGGAGGGAGGCGCCGTCGTGGTTGTCCCGCCCGTCGACCTCGAGGATGAGGCCGCCGCGCATCGCGCGCGTCTGCAGGACCGGTGGGGCGGATGGCGACGCGAATGACGCCCCCGCCATACCCCGCACCACACGTCCGCAGGCTCGGAGCCGCTCACCCCGGCACCGACGACCAGCGGACGTGCTGGGCGGCCGCTCTAGGGTGAGCGCATGGCCTGGCACACCCGCGCGACGCGCACCGTGTACGAGAACCGCTGGATCCGCGTCCGTGAGGACGACGTCACCGGCCCGCACGGCGACGGCATCTATGGCGTCGTCGAGATGCAGCAGCCCGCGGTGTTCGTCATCGCCCTCGACGAGCAGGAGCGGGTCTGCCTGGTCGAGCTCGAGAGGTACACGACCGGACGCTCCCTCGAGGTGCCGGCGGGCGGGACCGACGGGGAAGACCCCCTCGTCGCGGCCCGTCGCGAGCTGTTTGAGGAGACCGGCGTCGAGGCGGCGGACTGGCGCCCCCTGGGACGCATGAACGCCCTCAACGGCATCGCCGCCGCACCGGAGCACGTCTTCCTGGCCCGGGACCTGACGATCCGGGATGCCACGGCGTCCCAGCGCGAGGAGGGGATCGACGCGGTGCGGTGGGTCCCCTTCGCCGACGTCCTCGCCCTCATCGCCGACGGTGCGATCACGGACGGTGAGTCGATCGCAGCGATCGCCTACGCCGGCATCGCTCTCGGGCGTTTTGCCTGAACGGGCGGTCCGACCGCGGCCGGCCGGGCGCCGGCGGTCTCAGCGCCCGCGTGACGCTGCCGCGACCACGAGGCGGTCGGGCAGCAGTCGCGACGCGGCGACGAGCACCTTGTAGCGGAGCGAAGGCACGGACACCGACCGGCCCCGCGCGGCGTCGCGCAGCCCCTCCCGGACGACGTCGGCGGCATCCAGCCACATGCCCGCGGGCACCCCTTCCGCACCGGGCGGAAGACCCAGCCGCTCGTGGAAGCTCGTGTGGACGAAGCCCGGACAGACCGCGGTCGCCGTGACGCCGCGCCCGCCGTAGACGGCGTTCATCCACCGGCTGAAGGAGATGAGCCAGCCCTTCGCCGCGCCGTAGGTGCCGCGGGGCACGAACCCTGCCACGGACGCGACGTTCACGATGCGACCGCCTCCCCGTGCAAGCATCCCCGGGAGGACCGCGTGCGTGAGGCGGAGGGCGGCCTCGACGTGCAACCGGAGGTGACGGACCTCGTCGTCCACGGGGTTCTTCTCGAAGGCGAGGTCAAGACCGAAACCGGCGTTGTTGACGAGGAGATGGACGGGTCGCCGAGCGTCGCCGAGCCGCTGCTCCACCGCGGCGAGCGCGTCGGCGTCGAGCAGGTCGGCCGGGAGCACCTCCGCGCTTCCCCCTGCCGCACGGACGGTCTGCGCGACCTCGTCGAGGGCGGAACGGTCGCGGGCGACGAGGACGACATGCGCACCCTGCGCGCCGAGCTGACGCGCGAATTCCGCCCCTAAACCGGAGCTCGCTCCGGTCACCAGCGCCGTCCGCGACACGGTCAGCCCTCCCGCTCGTAGGTCTCGAAGCGGTACCGCGTTCCCGTCCGTGACGTGTGCCACCCCTCGGCCGGGTCGGAGCGGACCCGTTCGAAGCCGTCCGTGCCGGGGGCGTAGGTGTCGCCGTCGATGTCGAGGTCGAGGCGCGTGACCTCGAGCACGTCGCCCCTGGCGATCGCGTCGGTGTAGAGCCGGCCCCCGCCGATCACCCAGACCGTGTCGCTCGACGCGGCGGCCAGAGCGGCGTCCAGCGAGTCGGCGCGGTCCGCACCCTCCGTCGGGTAGTCGTCGGAGCGCGTGACCACGATGTTCCGCCGTCCCGGCAGGGGCCGGAAGCGCGCAGGAAGCGACTCCCACGTGCGGCGACCCATGACGACGTCATCGGACCCCGTGACCTCGCGGAAGTGCGCGAGATCCTCGGGGACGTGCCATGGCATCCCTCCGTCGGCGCCGATGACGCCGCCGTCGGCCTCCGCCCAGACGAGCCCGACGCGGGTCATACGGCCACGGCCGCCCGGATCGCCGGGTGGTGCTGGTAGCCCTCGACGACGATGTCGTCGTAGGTGTAGTCGAGGATCGACGCGGGCGTGCGGGCGAAGCGCAGCGTCGGGTAGGGATAGGGCTCGCGGGAGAGCTGCTCCGCCACCTGCTCGCGGTGGTTGTCGTAGACGTGGCAGTCGCCGCCGGTCCAGACGAACTCGCCGGGCTCGAGGCCGGTCTGCTGGGCCACCATCAGGGTGAGCAGCGCGTAGGACGCGATGTTGAACGGCACGCCGAGGAACATGTCCGCGCTGCGCTGGTAGAGCTGGCACGACAGCTTGCCGTCGGCGACGTAGAACTGGAAGAGCGCGTGGCACGGCGCGAGCGCCATATCGGGGATGTCGGCCGGGTTCCACGCGGAGACGATCAGGCGACGCGAGTCCGGGTCGCGCCGGATCTGTTCGACGACCTGGGTGATCTGATCGATCGCACCCCCGTCGGCGGTGGGCCAGGACCGCCACTGCACGCCGTAGACGGGCCCCAGCTCCCCCGAGGGGTCCGCCCATTCGTCCCAGATCGAGACACCGTGCTCCTGCAGCCACGAGACGTTGGACTCGCCGCGCAGGAACCACAGCAGCTCGTACACGATCGACTTGAGGTGCACGCGCTTCGTCGTGATGAGCGGGAACCCCTCGGCGAGGTCGAACCGGATCTGCCGGCCGAACACGCTCGTGGTGCCGGTACCGGTGCGGTCGGCCTTGTGCACGCCGGTCTCGAGCACGTCACGGAGCAGGTCTTCGTACGGAGTGGGGATGTCGCGCGTCACGGCAGTCACGATACCCGCGTCTCTCTTCGCGACGACGTCTCGCACGGCGATCCGTGGACGTCCGGACGCTCCGTCGAGATGGGGAGGAGAGGACCGTCCGTCATGGGAGGACGCACGGCCCCGCATGTCCGCGGCCTGGGCTACCGTGTCGGCTGTGGACCTGCCCGTCGCTCTCGCTCTCGTCGTCGCCCTCGTGGGCGTCGCGACGGTGCTCGGCGTCCTCTTCCAGCGCTCGCAGGGCCGGCTCCGGCGACGGGATGCCACGGGGGTCGCCCCCGCGGAGGCGGTCGACCCGACGGTGCTCGAGAGCGGCCCGCTGGGCGACGAAGCGACGCTGCTGCAGTTCAGCACGGAGATGTGCGCTCGGTGTCCGGGCGTGCATCGGATGTTGTCCACCGTGGCCGACGCCCGCGACGGCGTCCGCCACCTCGACGTGGATCTCACCCACCGGCCCGATCTCGCCCGGCGCTTCCGTGTCCTGCAGACCCCGACCACCCTCGTCCTCGACCGCCGCGGCGTCGAGCGCTCCCGCTTTGGCGGACCGCCGAGCCGCACCGCCGTCGAGGCGGAGCTGACCCGTCTCACCCAGGAGGCCCGCCGTGGCTGACGCCCCTCGTATCGATGTCCGCGGCCCGAGGTTCGTGGCATCCATCACCGCCGTCCTGCTCCTGGTCGCGACCGGTCTCGCGCTCGTCGGGAGCTCGACCGGTGCTACCACCGGCTCGCTCGCGCAGCGCGTAGCCGACCCCGGCTTCCTGCTGCTGGCCGTCATCGCGGCCCTGTTCCTGTGGAGCGTCGTCTCGCCGCGCACCGCGCCGTGGGCGGT
>VGAV01000208.1 GCA_016870695.1 Actinomycetota bacterium
CCCCAACGATCGGCGTGTGCACGGTCGCCGGGGAGACGACGTCGTCGAGCTCGCCCATGACGACCACGGCGTCCGCGCCGTGCCCCAGCGGAAGAACGGGCAGGTCCTCGTGCCGCTCGAACGCGGGCGCGCCGTGACGGCGGTGCTCGGGCAGGGCGACCCACAGCTGCAGGGCGTCGAGGGCGACGGGCCCGTCCCCGAGCGAGTACTCCGAGTGCGCGATGCCGGCGCCGCTCGTCATGAGGTTGAGTGCGCCGGGGCGCACGATCACGTCGCTACCGACGGCGTCGCGGTGCCGCACCTCGCCCACGATGGGCCAGGTGACGGTCTGCAGGCCGATGTGCGGGTGGGGTTCGACGCGCATACGCGTCTCCTGCGGGCCGAAGCGGTCGAGGAAGCACCACGCGCCGACCATCGGCAGCGCCCGGTGCGGCAGCGTCCGGTGGACCTCCATGCCGCGTACGCCGCCCAACGGCACCTCCCGGGCCTCGACGACGAGCGCGCGCGGCCCGTCGCAGTCGACCGGCCCCTCTGCAGCCGGCGGGGCGACGTCCAGTCGCGTCATGACGATTCGCCGTCGGGCCAGTCGATCTTCAGGCCGGGGATGTCGTGCCCCTTCAGGTAGCCCGCCACGAACGGGCAGCTGGGGATGATCGTGTCGCCGCGGCGGGCCAGGTCGGCGAGAGCCTCCCGGGCGAGCGCGGAACCGAGTCCGTGCCCCTCGAACGCGGGATCCACCTCGGTGTGCGGCAGCTCGACCCGGCCGTCGCCCGCCGGGCGGAACTTCAGGAACCCGCCGAGCTCGTCGCCCAGGTGCACCTCGTACTGCCGCGTCTCCTCGTTCCGGGTCACGGTCACGTCGTCGCTCATGTCGCCTCCAGGTCGTGCGTCTGCTGACAACGTACGAGGCGCCGGTCCTGTTCCGCCCTCCCTGGCGCCGGCGGCGTCTTTTTGCAAGCGGCGGGAGGTGATGTGGCGGCGGGAGGACCCCCTGCCTCGGCGCCCTACCCCGCGCTGACCACACCCGTGGTCATCGACGAAGCTCTCTGGCGCGCGATTCTGAGCGGGCCCCCGATGGCCGGCGTCTTCGCTGTCATCGCCGCCGTCATCGCCTTCACCCCCGCCATCCGCTCAACCAAAATCGCCCGCGAGAACGCCGCGCGCGAACAGTGGTGGAACCGCGCACAATGGGCCCTAGGGCTGGCCGCATCCGATGACCAGGAAGACCGCGAGGTCGCAAACGACGCCCTCCAGGCCCTGCTCGAGGACGCGACCCCCACCGAAGGCAAGATGATCTACCGCACGATCAAGAACCTTCAACGCCCAGCCGCCGTAGACCCGCCCGCAATCGCGACGGAAAATAGACCCAGAAGGAAGGTGATCAGATGGCTCAGCATTCCCGCTCGTCCTTCACCGGACGCTTCGTGACCTCAAACAAGGGCAGCCTCCAGCGTCGCATCGCGGCAGGCGAGGCCGACCCGATCAGCGATCGCGAGCGCGCACAGCTCCAAGAGATCCGCCAGACCTACATCCGCAGATTCGGTCGACCCCGAGGCCCAGACGGTCTCCAAGACCGCCTGACACGCGCTTAGAAGGGACCGTGCCCACAGGGCCGGTCCCTTCTTCGTTCTCGAGGCCGCCGGCTGCGACCGCGTCTTCACCGACCACGGGGAGTCGTCCCGCAAGCGGACCCGCCCGCAGTGGATGGCCTGCCTCGACTACGCCCGCAGCGGGGACACCATCGTCGTGTACCGACTCGACCGCATCGCCGGCTCGACCGGCCACCTGATCGAGGTCGTCAACGACCTGGGGGAGCGGGGCCTGAATCTCCGGTCCCTGACGGAACCGGAGATCGACACGACGACCCCGATGGGCCGAGCGCTCTACGGCATGGTCGCCGTGTTCGCGCAGCTCCGCGTCGACACCATCCGACAGAACACCCGCGACGGCCTCGCCCGCGCACGCGCCGAGGGACGCGTCGGCGGCCGCCCCACTGTGATAACGCCGGAGCGCATCGCCGAAGCCCTCCGGATGCGCGAGGACGGCAAGAAGCCCGGCGCGATCGCCACGACGCTCGGCGTCGGCCGCTCGAGCGTCCTCCGCGCCTTCGAGCGCGTCGACGAGGAAGCCCGCATCGCACTCGACCCGCTCGCCGGCGCCGCCTGACCGACGACTGGGCGCGGTGCGTGATTGAAGGTCCGCGCACTCGTTGAACGCGTCCGTATGGGGCGTGTTGCATGCGAGAAACCGCGGACAATCTATGTGAGACAGGCTCCGGCAATGAACAGCCACCACCAACGGCTGCGCATCACGCTCGCCGCCGGCGAGCGGACGACTTGCTCAGGACGGGCTGGAAGCTATGAACCCCGTGGCGTCGAACGCTCGTTGGTAGATCTCGCGGATGACGGCTGTCTTTCGCACGTTGTACTCGGTCATAGAGCTTGCTGGCCCCTCCGCAGCCCGGCGTTTAGCTGCGGCGTAACGGTCCCGGTCGGCGCTGTTGGCGCGGAGCCAGTTCCGGAACACGACGTGCTTGATCAGTTCGGGACTATCCGGCCCGAAGACGTGAAGGAACACGTTGAGGTCGCCGGCAGACGTCGGAAGCGCCTCCGACTTCGGGTCAAGCCGCAGCAGCCGGTGTTCATGCCACCAGGGCTCGCGCACTGTCAGGGTGAAGCCGATTGCTTCTAGGCGTGGTAACCAGACGCGTTCGTCTGAGGGATCGGCGACGGTGAGGTCTAGGTCGAGGATGGGCTTCGCTGGAAGCCCTGGAACGGCCGTCGAGCCCACGTGCTCAACACGAAGCGCTCGCACACCGAGCGCCTCCATGACGCGTTCGCGGACGGTTTCTGCGCGCTGAGGCCACGTCGGGTCAGGGTCGACGATGAGGATCGGGCTACTCACCGGCGGGACCACCCAGGGGCTCGCTCCTGCCGGCACGTCGGGCTCGTTGAAGCTCAGGATCTCGGCTGTCGTCGGCACGGACACATTCAACCGGGTATCCGGCGACGGTGCGTGCGACCGCATCGATCCGTCACCGGGCCTGCACTGCAGCGGTCATGAGCACTGCGGGCTGTCCGATAGACTGCTATGAGGCGGTTTTTCCTCTGATGCCGGTTCTGCCTGACGGCAAACGATCAGATTGGAAGACGCCCGTGTCACTGGCACTGAGCAACCGTCTGCCCTTCCGGGGCTCGAACCTCGTCGGCCGTGACGCATGAGCGTTCCCACCGCCTCCGCACGTCGAGCGTTCCGCGCGACACTGGTCGGCACCATGGTGACCTCGATCGGTCAGGGTCTGACCCTGCCGTTTCTCTTCGTCTATCTCAACGAGATCCTGGGTGTCCCGCTCGCAACGGCCGGATTCATCGTGGCTGGGGCAGCCGTCCTCGCGCTCGGCGCGTCCGGGTTGGGCGGCAGCCTCGCTGACCGGCTCGGGCTCGGCCGGGTCGCTGTCCTCGGCCTGACCCTGCAGGCGGGAGGGACACTGCTACTGGCACTCGCACGCGAACCCGTCCTCGGTGTCCTCGGCCTCGTCGTGATGTCCGCTGGTAACTCGCTCGTTTGGCCAAGCCTCAACGGCCTGGTGACGCACCAGGTACCCGCGGAGAAACGGTCCCAAGCGTTCGCCCTGCGATTCGGGCTGATGAACGTCGGAGTCGGTATCGGTTCCCTCGTCGCAGCTGTATCGGTATCCGTCGGCAACCCGGCAAGTTTCCACACGGTGTACCTCCTCGACGGAGCGACAACCGCCGTCTTCGCGGCGATCCTGCTCGTCGCGCTGCGCGGCACGACCGGTTGGGGTGCACACCGCGCAGTGCAGCAGCCGACCACGTCCTCGAGCTACGGGGCAGTGTTCCGCGACAAGGCCTTCGTCGGGTACCTGGCAGTGCTGCTGACGATGGCTGTGTTCGGCAGCGCGCAACTCGAAGGTCCGTGGGCCTCGTTCGTCACGACGACCTCGAACACCGGTCACGTGATTGGCCTGGCATTCGCGGCCAACACCCTCGTAATCATCGCCCTGCAGTTGCCCGTCGAACGGCTCACCCGCCCCCTCCGACGGAGCAACCTGCTGATCCTGTGCTCCCTGTCCTGGGCTGCAGCGTGGGCCCTGACCGGGCTCGCCGCGTCCACCCTCGTACCGCAAGCCGCGACCGCAACCCTGCTCGTCATCGCACTCGGGATGTTCGGCCTCGGAGAGACGTTTCTCAGCCCCGTCATCAACGCGATGCCCAACGCGCTCGCTCCGGAGCACCTCCGCGGACGCTACAACGCGATGAACTCCGCCACCTACCCGGTCTCACGCTTCATCGGCCCACCCCTGGCCGGAATGCTGCTCGGCGGCGGCCACCCCTTCCTCTGGGTCGTCTTCATCGCCGCCGGCGCGGTCATCGCCGCCGGCGCGGCGTTCATCCTCGGTCGACGACTTCCACGGCACGCAGAACTCCCGTCGATCTCGACCCCGGAGCCGGGGGCAACAGCGCCGGCGAGCAGCACGCCGGCGGCCGATGGCACTGCCAACGACGTCCCCACAGCCACTTCCCACCCCAGTCCTGACCACCAGCTCACGCACCGTAGGAGCAGATTCCCGTGCACATTGCCGCTCTCATCCTGTCCCTCGTCCTCGCCGTCGCGATGCTCGCGAACGGCACCATGAAGGTCATCAAGGCGCCACAGATCGTCGCCCAGATGGAACCCCTTGGAGTGCCCGCAGCGCGCCTGCCCCTCCTCGGCGCCCTACAGATCGCCGGCGCTGCTGGCCTTGCCGTTGGCCTTCTGATTCACCCGCTCGGGGTTGCCGCCGCCATCGGCCTCGTGCTCTACTTCGCCGGCGCCATCGTCACGCACCTTCGTGCCCACGACCGCGCCGTGCAGGGTGCCGTCTTCTTCCTCGCCCTCTCCGTCGCGACTCTGGTCGTTCTCCTCATCAGCGCGTGACCGACAAGCGGCCGCGGGCGGGATGCTCCTGCTTGCGGCCATGGCGGACTCGGCCTCCTAGGGATCGGCTACCTGACGCCACCGCTACGCGTCGCCCGGGACCAACGATGGCCACACCGAGGCGGCGTACTCTCGAAGGTGCCCCGTTGACACCCCTCATCCTCACCAACAAGCGGAGCTGCTGATGACAACCACCGCGACCACACCCGCTCAGGCGGCGCGCATCCGGGCTCTCGTCGTCGCCGGAGTCGCCCTACTCACCGCCGGCGTCTACTCGA
>VGAV01000209.1 GCA_016870695.1 Actinomycetota bacterium
TGCCATTAATCGCCAGCAACAAAGGATTCGACCGAACTACCTACTCGACCTCCACGGGACTCTGCCGTATACGGGCGTCGCAGCATGCGCGGTGGCATTATCAAGCATTCCCCTGTGGCATTTGTCTGACTCGACCGGTTTGATCTTGCTGATACTCGGCGGCATCGCGTGGATCACTGCATCATCTTTTCAGGACCATGTCCGCACGTCTCTCCATATCAGCGCCAACCACTTCACAGCGAGTGCGGTCTCCCTTGTCCAAATCTTAGTCATTGTGGCGGTTTGCGCGCCCGTCGTGTTAAACGTTGACGCAAGTACTCGGTTGACTCTGCCCTCGTTTCCATTCGCTGTCCTTGCGATCGCGAATTTCATCAGTGGCCTTGCCGGGGTCTTGGCGCATAGTCGCCTGCGATCCGCGGCTCCAAGGCAAGCCGTGCCTTTCGGAGTGAGCCTGAAGACGGCGGTAAGCGGCTTTCTCCTGCAGGGCGGTAATTATGCTTCGAGTCTTTGCATCGTCACCATTCTTGGGTCCGCAACACTAGCAGAACTTGAGAGCGTTCGAATCAGTGCGCAGCCCGTTATGATAGCCGGGACGGCGCTGGCCGCCTTTTTTGTACCTCCAGCGATCCGGATGCAGCAGGCTGGCGACAGGAATGGCGCGCTCAAGCAAGTTGCAAGGATGTGCGTAATACTCCTTGTGGTTGGCGCGGTGTTCACGGTGATCGTGCCCCCTTTTACTATTCTCATCGAGTTTTTGACGGGAAGACAAACAAGTGCCGGATTGGCCATGGCACTCGTCGCCGCATTCGCATTACAAGCGATTATCGCCCCCATGAACCAGCTCAACATCGCGAACAGTCAGTACGCCCTGGCCGCTCTGAGCACCATGGCCTCGATCGCTCTGACCCTGGCTACACTGCTCGTCACACTTCACGTATTGCTTTTGTGGGCGGTACCGCTCGCAATCGCACTGGGCGCGATTCTCCGCGCTGTCATTCTCGTCATCGCTGAACGCGTCGACAGGAAGCGGTCGAGGCCATCAGATTGATCGTCTCCGATTCTGAAAGGAACCCTTTATGACTAAACGCGCACTCATTACCGGTATCACGGGCCAGGACGGGTCATATCTCGCCGAGCTGCTTCTCGCGAAGGGCTATGAGGTCCACGGCGTCATCCGCCGCGCTTCCACCTTCAACACGCACCGAATCGACCACCTCTACGTCGACCCGCACGACCCGAACGCCAAGCTGTTCCTGCACTACGGCGACCTGTCCGACGGCGCGCGCCTCGTGACCCTCATGTCAGAGATCAACCCCGACGAGGTCTACAACCTGGCTGCGCAGTCGCACGTGCGCGTCTCGTTTGACGAGCCCGAGCACACCGCAGACACGACCGGCACGGGGACCATCCGCCTGCTCGAAGCTGTTCGGCTCTCCGGCATCCAGACGAAGTACTATCAGGCCTCCACGTCCGAGCTGTACGGCGCCACTCCCCCGCCGCAGAACGAGGAGACGCCGTTCTACCCGCGCTCGCCGTATGCCGCCGCCAAGCTGTACAGCTACTGGATCACGAAGAACTACCGCGAGGCGTACGACATGTTCGCGGTGAACGGCATCCTGTTCAATCACGAGTCGCCCCGCCGTGGTGAGACTTTCGTGACCCGCAAGATCACTCGTGCCGTGGCTCGCATCAAGGCCGGGCTGCAGAAGGACATCTACCTCGGCAACCTCGACTCAATCCGTGACTGGGGTTACGCCGCCGAGTACGTCGAAGGCATGTGGCGCATCCTGCAGGCTGACACCCCCGAGGACTTCGTCCTCGCCACCGGCGTCGGCTACACCATTCGCGACTTCCTGGAGACGTCGTTCGGTCATGTGGGTCTCGAGTGGCAGGAGTTCGTGAAGTTCGACGAGCGCTACCTGCGACCGACCGAGGTGGACGCTCTGATCGGAGACCCGACGAAGGCAGCGGACAAGCTCGGCTGGGTTCCGTCGATCGACGGAAAGGAACTCGCAAAGCTGATGGTGGACGCCGATATCAAGGCTCTCGAGAACGGTCCTGAGTGGATCGACACGGTCAACCTCGCCACGTGGAGCAACGCGGAGCTGCTCGGAGCGCGCGCGTGACGACGACTGTGGACGGCGTCGACTTCACCCCGGGCGAGCTGGACCGCGACGCGCCGTTCTACGTGGCCGGCCACCGCGGGCTCGTCGGATCGGCGATCTGGCGCAAGCTGGAAGCGTCTGGCTTCTCGAACATTGTTGGCAAGCCGTCATCGGAACTTGACCTCAAGGACCGTGACGCGGTGTTCGAGTACATGGGCAAGGTCAAGCCGAAGCACATCGTTCTCGCTGCGGCAAAAGTGGGTGGCATCCTCGCTAATAGCACCTATCCCGTCGACTTCCTCAGCGACAACATGCGCATTCAGGTCAATGTGCTGGACGCGGCTCTGGCGAACGACGTGGAGCGTGTGCTGTTCCTCGGCTCGTCCTGCATTTACCCCAAGCTCGCCGAGCAGCCCATCCGCGAGGACTCGCTCCTCACCGGGCACCTTGAGCCGACGAACGACGCGTATGCCATTGCGAAGATCGCCGGGATCCTGCAGACACAGGCGGTCCGCCGCCAGTACGGTCTGCCTTGGATCAGCGCGATGCCGACCAACCTCTACGGGCCGAACGACAACTTCTCGCCGAAGGGGTCGCACGTGCTGCCGGCTCTCATCCGCCGGTACGACGAGGCGGCCAAGTCAGGCGCTCCGAGCGTGACCAACTGGGGCACGGGGACACCGCGCCGCGAGTTCCTGCACGCCGACGACATGGCCGATGCGTGCCTTCACCTGCTGGAGCATTACGACGGGCCGGACCAGGTCAATGTCGGCACCGGCAGCGACGTCACGATTCGAGAGATCGCGGAGACGATCGCCTCGGTCACCGGGTTCACGGGCGAGACCGACTGGGATACCTCGAAGCCGGACGGAACGCCGCAGAAGCTCCTTGACGTCTCGAAGCTTGCTGAGGCTGGCTGGACCGCGAAGATTTCGCTTGAAGAGGGCATGGAGCGCACGGTCGCTTGGTACCGCGACCACGTGGATACCATCCGCGAGTGATGTTCCGACATGTTGTGCTCTTCAGGGTCCGTGACGATGTCACGGACCCTGAAGTGTCTGATGCCATGGCCGTGCTGCGTCAACTGGGCACGCTGCCCGGGGTCACGGGGTGGACTGTCGCACTGTCGTTGGACGAACGGAAAGGCCGCGTGATCATCGAGGACGGGACGTTCCCCGACCAGGGCTCATTCGAAACGTGGCGCGCGCGCTCACAGCATCAGAGGGCGGCGCTGCGAATGAGCGAGATCGCCGACTGGCTCGTCGGTGACTGGAATGCTGACGCCGCGACCAACCGGCTCTGACTCCGATCGCAAGGACGTTAGCAGTAGGCTCGGTCGCGACAGACGGTCACACGCCGAGGCGGTCCAGCAGAGTCCCGCACCCGGGCCACAGGCCCGTGGGCCGGTCGCCGATGGCGAACCACTCGAACGCGTGCGCCTCGTTGCGTGGCTGCGGATCGCCAAGCGCACAGGCGACGAACGACAGGCCGATCGCATGTTTACGCGGATCGTCACCGAATCTGAGACCGGCGGTGTCGGCCGGGCGATCGGACGGCGGGAACCATTGATAGACGTAGTCCGGCTGCGGGTCCGCCGGCAGATCGAGACCGACGGCGAGGGTGTCGCCAGCGTGGCGGAGGAGCGCCTCCCGAATGCTCTCCCCGCGGCTGATCCGGCCGCCGAGGTGGCACCACACCACGCCGAACGGAGAGTCGCGCTGGATCAATCCATATTTCCTCCCCTGGCTCCCCTCCCGGGCAGGAACGAAGTCAACGCACGCGAGGGGAATGGACTGCTCGATCTGCCGATAGAGGTCGGCCGGGAGGAAGCGCACGGTCACAGCCTGGCAGCATTCCGCGGTTCCCACGCCTGCTGAGGCCACGCCGTGTACGCGCCCAAACAGCTGGTCCTCGCCTGGGCTACTTCCCGGGCGGTATCCGGAGACGCGATTCCGCTGGACCTGTCGACCGGCAGTCGTGCACCCCCGTGACGAGAAAACTGATCCCACACGGACCACCGCTCGTAGAGAGCACTCACGTCTGCGGACACCGACGCACACCAAACCGTCATTAAGCTGATCGGCCGAGCCCGCACGGCCATGCTGACCACCATGACCGAGGACGGCCGGCACGTCAGCCGTCCCATGGCCGTCCAGGAGGTCGAGTTCGACGGCAACCGTAGGCGGATGAAGGGCGGAGCAGCGTGACGGCGCGGTGAGGTGGATGTCCCCCATCTTCTCGGAAGTTCACCCTGTGGATAACCTCAACGGAGACAAGCTTTCTGGTCTGATGTGGTCATGTACAACGATCCTCAGATGTGTCCCTACTGGTGCATGACCGATCACAAGGCGGCGCCAGCCCTCGTCCACTCGAGCGTCCAAATCCCGGTGCCAGCCGTGATTGATGATTTCGCCGGCCTAAGAGCAACGACGCTCAGCTTGAGCCTGCGGCAGGACCACTTCGGATGCTGGGCCATCGTTGACGAGCCTCTCGTCTCCCCACTCTTTGTGTCTGACATCTCGACAATGCACCGACTTGTAGACGCGTGGACCAGCATCGGACCCAAGCCCGACTGTTCCTCCTGATGCGCGCCGGCCAGCAGCTCACCTGGATGATCGCCATCGCCGCGGAAAGCAAGTTGAAGCCCGAGCCATTGATTGCACGGTTGCCGCTGCAGATGCGTCGATTCGGATGAGCGTTCCGGACGGGGCAGCAGCCCCGGGACCCCAACCTGCACCCAACCCACCCATCAGCTCGCGGCCGAGAGGCTGGGCACAGGTCGGGCGGCCTCACGTCCGGATGTTGAAGTTGGGGGTGCCCTTCAGCCCAGTATTCAGGTAGTCCGTGCGCACGCGGGAGCCGTCGGACCGGCTCACATACCCCGACGCGAACGTATCTACTACGCTCTGGCCGCCAAATTCGTTCTTGATCGTATTCCCGTCGGCTAGCTGCCAGGAGATGCGGGTCGTCCGGCTAGCCCCGGCAGCCAATGCGGACGACGTGGTGAAGGTGTAGACGGTTCGCTTGTTTCCCCCGGACGTATAGTTTGACGAACCGGCGTAGGTGAAATCAGAACTAGCCGTCGGCACACCGCGGACGATG
>VGAV01000210.1 GCA_016870695.1 Actinomycetota bacterium
CCCGCTGCGGAATCGGATCGCCGCGGCGGAATCGGACCGATGGTCCCGGGCCGTCCGAATCCGGCGCCGCCGTCCGATTCCGGGACGACCGCCCCCGGGGCTCAGCCCATGCCGGCCAGGCGGGCGGACGCCTCCGACAGCACCTCGACCCTCTTGCAGGCCGCGAACCGCACGAGGGTGGCGTAGCGGTCCCGGTGCTCCGGCACGACGAAGGCGGTGATCGGGATGCCGACCACCCCGGCGCGCGCCGGGAGCTCGCGGCAAAACGCGTCCGCGTCGGTGACGCCGAGGGGAGCGGCATCCACGACCGTGAAGTACGAGCCGCCCGGGGTCGAGACGTCGAACCCCGCCGCGCGCAGGCCGGTGCCGAGCAGGGCGCTCTTCGCGGCCATCGTGGACGCGACCGACGCGAAGAACTCGTCCGGCATGCGCAGCCCCGCCGCGATCGCCGACTGGAACGGCGTCGGCCCGACGTAGGTGAGGAACTGCTTGACCGCCATCACCGCGGAGACGAGCGCGGTGGGGCCGGTCACCCACCCGGTCTTCCAGCCCGTCACCGAGAACGTCTTGCCCGCGGACGAGATCGACAGCGTCCGGTCCCACGCCCCCGGCAGCGTGGCGAGGGGGACGTGCGGACCGTCGAAGACGAGATGCTCGTACACCTCGTCGGTGACGATGATCGCGTCGTGACGCTCGGCGAGGCGCACGATCTCGTCCTGCACCGTGCGGGTGAAGACCGTCCCCGTGGGGTTGTGCGGATCGTTCACGAGGATGACCCGCGTCCGCTCCGAGACGACGGATGCCAGGACGTCCAGGTCCGGCTGGAAGTCCGGCCACGCGAGGGGCACGGGGACCAGCTTCGCCCCGGCGAGCGCGACGCACGCGGCGTAGGAGTCGTAGAAGGGCTCGAACACCACGACCTCGTCGTCGGGACCGTCGATGAGCGCGAGGAGGGTGGCCGCGAGGGCCTCGGTCGCTCCCACGGTGATGAGGGCCTCGCGGGCGGGATCGACCGTGAGGCCGTAGAACCGCTGCTGGTGCTCGGCGACGGCGTCGAGCAGGTCGGGCACGCCGCGCCCCGGCGCGTACTGGTTCGCCCCGTCCGCGATCGCGCGGCGGGCGGCATCCCGGACGACCTCGGGGCCGTCCTCGTCGGGGAACCCCTGGCCGAGGTTGATGGCCCCGGTGGCCGCGGCGAGCGCGCTCATCTCGGCGAAGATCGTGGGCACGGCCTCCCCGTCGGGGGTGATGAGGCCGGCGCCCGCGGCGGTGCGGCGCCACGCGCCGGGGGGAATGTGCATGATGCGCGTCCTGCTCGCGTGAGGGATCGGAATCCTCTCACCGTAGCCGTGGATCTGCTGGACGTCCGGATGCCGCCGGAATGGCATCCGATGGGCGCTCCTTACACCCATAGACGCGCCTCACCCGTGGCATAGATAACGCACAGGGTGCGGGGTCACTGTAGAAGCGCCTGGAAGAAGGAGCATCGCATGAGCGACAACACGGACGACCGTCCCGAGGGTTCCCACAACGCCTCCACCCCTGACGCCGGCGCCGCGCACGGCGCGACGTCGCCGTCGCCGCAGCCCGACCGCGCCCCCCTCGACGCCGCCGCCGGTGCCGACGCCGGCCGCCCCCCGCTGCCGACCCGGTCGCCCGCCGCCGCGGCCGCCGCGTGGCCCCCGCCGCAGTCCGGCGACCACCGCACCCCCGCCGGTGCCGCCGCGGTCGGCGGAGCCGGCGGTGCCGCCTTCGGTCCCGCTGCGGCCGACGCGCACGGTCTGCACCCGACCCTCACCCTGCCGGAGTCGTCCACGCCGGCGCCGCGCAAGAAGGGCGGCGTCCCCAAGGTCGCCGCGCTCGTCCTCGCGGCCGCGCTCGTCGGCGGCGGCGCGGGTCTCGGCGGCACGTACGCCGGGCTCCAGCTGTGGGGCGGCTCGAGCGCCTCCTCGCCCGCCGGGGCGACCGCCGTCACCGTGAACAACCCCGACAGCGTGAACGCGACCACGGCGATCGCCAGCAAGGTCGTGCCGAGCGTCGTCACGATCAGCGCGACCGGCTCCACCGGTGCGGGCACCGGCTCGGGCGTCGTGCTCAACTCGGACGGCTACGTGCTGACCAACACGCACGTCGTCACCCTCGACGGGCAGTCCGGCAACACCCGCCTGTCGGTCACCACCTCGGACGGCCGGGTGTTCGCCGCGACGCTGGTCGGCACCGACCCCACATACGACCTCGCCGTCATCAAGCTCGAGAACGCCTCGGGTCTCACCCCGATCGAGTGGGCGGACTCGTCCGACCTGAACGTCGGCGACACCACCGTCGCCGTGGGTGCCCCGCTCGGCCTGTCGAACACCGTCACGACGGGGATCGTCAGCGCCCTGAACCGGTCCATCCAGGTCGCCTCCTCGGCCGCGCCGAGCGACGGCTCCGACGAGAGCGAGGGCGGGCAGGGCGGCCAGGAGAGCCCGTTCTTCTTCGACTTCGGACAGGGCCAGCAGCAGTCGCAGTCGAGCGAGACGATCAAGATCGCGGTCATCCAGACCGACGCCGCGATCAACCCCGGCAACTCCGGCGGGGCACTCGTCGACGACCAGGGTCGCCTCATCGGCATCAACGTGGCCATCGCCTCCGCGGGCGGCTCCTCCTCGTCGTCGGGTCAGTCCGGCTCGATCGGCGTGGGGTTCGCGATCCCGTCGGACGTGGCCAAGCGCGTCTCCAGCGAGATCATCGAGAACGGCTCCGCCACCCACGGCCTGCTCGGCGCATCCGTCCAGGACAGCACCTCCGTCCAGGGCGCGACCATCACCGGTGCGTACGTCGCCGAGGTGAGCGCAGGCGGCGCGGCCGCCGGCGGCGGCCTGCAGACCGGCGACATCATCACCGCCTTTAACGGGGTGCCCGTCGCCAGCTCGGTCGACCTGACCGCGCAGGTGCGCGCGCTCGCCGCGGGGGCGACCGCCCAGGTGACGTACGTCCGCAACGGGCAGGACCGCACCGCCGAGGTCACCCTCGGCTCGCTGAACGGCTGATGCCGCCGCTCCCTCACCCGGCTCGGAGGACGCCGCCCCGCGATAGGCTCGCGGGGTGGCGTCCTTCTCGTTCGGTTCCGGGAACGCCCGCAAGCTCCTCCGCATCCCGCTGTACCTGGCCGGTCGGGTCCTGACCGCCGTCGTGCCGCGGTCGCGGCGCAGCTGGGTCTTCGGCTGCGCGGTCGGCATCGCCGACGGTGCCGCGGAGCTGTGGCGCATCGCCGCCGCGCACGGCGAGGACGCGACCTGGCTCGTCGGCGACGACGGGCAGGCGAGGGATGCCACGGCGCAGGGGATCCGCTGGGCCCGGAAGGACTCGCTGCGAGGTCTGTGGCTGACCGCTCGTGCGCGCGTCGTCGTCGTGACGCACGGCTTCGGCGACGTCAACCGCTATGCGGTGGCGGGGGCGACGATCGTGCAGCTCTGGCACGGCATCCCGCTCAAGCGCATCGGTCTCGACTCGGCCGAGACGACCCGGAGTGCGCTGCTGCCGCGTTCGCGCGTCGTCCCGCGGCTGCTCGCCGCCCTCTATCGCGGGACCACCCGCCGCATCGCGGTGCTGCCCGCCGCGTCCCACCTCGTGCGCGGCCGCCTCGAGTCGGCGTTCGGCCTCACCCACGCCGCCGTCCCCGTGACGGGGGAGCCGCGCGTCGACGTGCTCTCGCAGGGAACCGCGTCCGACCGCCGCGCCGCCGCGCGTGAGCGCCTGACCGCGGCCGTCGGCCCCGTCGGGGAGCGCCCCGTCGTGCTGTACGCCCCGACCTGGCGCGACGGCGACGTCGACCCGGCCGTCCCGGACGCGACCGAGTGGGGCGGCATCCGGGATCTCCTCGACCGACGCGACGCGGTCCTCCTCATCCGCTCGCACCCGCTCGGGGCGGGGGACTACCGCCCGCCGGTGCCGACCGACCGCGTCCGGATGCTGGGCAGCGACCTCGTCGCCGACGTGACCCCGCTGCTGCCCGGTCTCGACGTGCTCATCACGGACTACTCGTCCCTCGCGTTCGACGCGGCCCTCGTGCCGCTTCCGGTGCTGTTCCTCGCGCCCGATCTCGAGGCCTACCGCGCGCGCCGGGGGCTCTACGGCCGGTACGCCGACGTGGCCGGCGACGATCCGGCCCGCGACTGGACGCAGACCCTGCGGCAGCTGGATGCCGTCCTCGACGAGCCGGGGCCGAGGACGGAGGCGTCGCGACAGCGGAGCCGGACCGTCCACGCGCACCGCGACGGGCGCAACACCGAGCGGGTGTACGCGCACGTGCGGGCGCTGCTCGATGCCGGCGGACGCCCCGCCCGGGCGGCGTCTCCGCTCGGGACGGACCCCGGCGGAGCCCCGCCGCCCCCCACGGAAGGACGACGATGACCGAGGCCCGATTCATCGAGGACGGCGAGGTCGCCGCGTTCGAGCTGAGCGGCACCGGTCCGCGGCCCGCCGCCGTCGAGCTCGTCGGTCGCCGCGCGCGCGTGACCGCCCGCCTGCACGGCCGCGGCCGGACCTGGCGCGCCGTCCTCCCGCTGCGCGCCTCCCGGTGGGGCGGGCCGGACCTGCCCCTGCCGACGGGGGAGTACCGCCTGCGGATCGACGCGGGCGAGGCCGACGACACCGGCCTCCCCGGCGCCGCGATCGGGACGACGCAGCTGCCCGGCGTCCGCGCCTCGTGGGACGGCGCCCGTCTTCACGTCGGCCCGCCGGTGGACCCCGCCTACGACTCCGGCGAGGGGCAGGCCGCCCTGGAGCGCCGGTACGCCACCGGCCGCGGTCCGCTCGAGAACGCGGTGTTCTTCGAGTCCTTCTACGGGCGCAACGCCAGCTGCAACCCGCTGGCCATCGACCGCGAGCTGGCGCGGGTCGCGCCCGCCGTCACGCGCTACTGGAGCGTCGTCGACCTGTCGGTCGAGGTGCCCGCCGGGGCGATCGCGGTCGTCGAGGGCAGTCCCGAGTGGTGGCGCGCCCGCGGGTCGTCCCGCCTGCTGGTGGTCAACGACTGGCTCCGCCGCCGCTTCGCCCGTCGGCCCGGCCAGCGGGTGCTGCAGACCTGGCACGGCACGCCGCTGAAGAGACTCGCGCTGCACCGTCCGGGCTTCGATCCGCGCCGCGCGGTGGCCGTGGTCCGCGAGGCGCGGCGCTGGAACGTGCTCCTGGCGCAGAACCCCT
>VGAV01000211.1 GCA_016870695.1 Actinomycetota bacterium
ACGTTGTTGACCTTGATGCCGGGGACCTCGCCCATGCCCCACTTCTGCATGTCGCGTAGCATCCCCACGGCTCGGAGCTGTTGCTCCTTCGCTTCGTCTGCGATGACCACGCGGAGTGCGCCGGTGCTGTACCCCTCCAACTTTTGCAGCAGGAACTGAAGAGCGAGCAGGTACGCATTCTTGTCGAATTGGCCAGCGTATTTCTTGTGCAGGCCGGCCTTATTGATAGCTGAATGAAGTACCCAGATATCGAGCTTCGCGAGTAGGGCGATGACGTCTTCATACGCGGCGAGAAGTTCGGAAGGTGACTTGCCGGCCCAGGGGCCCGAGGCGTGCCAGAGCTCGTGAGCGTGCCATTCGAACCGATCGGGCACCCAACCGAGGTGTTTGAACGTGAGCTTGTAGAGGCTGTCTGCGAGATCGCGGACTCGTTCCTCCGGGACCACCACCGCAGCGAGGAACAAGAGGGGCTGCTTGTGCCCACTTCCAACGGACCCTGTCTCGTCGATGTACACGAATTCGGCCATCCCGTCAGCATGGCAGAAAGGGTCCTCCTCACACGAGAGAAAACGGGCCGGCCCTGGCTTGTCGAGCGAGCGTTTCCAGCGTTTCCCCTAGTGCTGATAGGCTGTGCCCTGCACGAGAACTATGACCGAGCCCTGCCGATACCCGGCGGGGCTTCGGTCGTTCTCGGGGGCGCTCGTTGAGGTCACGACGCGGATGCCGAGCCTCGCTCGCCCGCTGTCTGCTGCAGCCATTGCTTCTGGGAGGGGGCGCCGGGCTGCCGCCTCGACGTAGCGCCCCTCTCTCATCCTCCCGGCGCCGTGCCCGCGCCGGGATCTCGCCCCGCCTGCCGCACGCTCAGAACACGATCGCGAGCAGGAGCCGATGACGCGCGGCGGGGCGCAGTCGTGAATCCGGGGGTGGTCCGCTGTGAAGACGCGCGGGCTGCCCTCGGACTACTACCCGCCCGACCTCGAGCCAGTGCCGCGCGTCGCGGACCTCGCCAAGTTGGGCGAGGCCGTCGTGCTTCAACGGGACGCGAAAGGCGAGCCGTCCATCTTCCGGCTGCTGCCCGCCGGCACCGCCCGCCTCGGCGCCGTCATGCGCCGGAACGCCGAGCGGTGCCGCGCGTGGCGCGAGAGCGCGTGACGTGGCCGCCGGTGTACCCGGGCGGTCTACGGCCGCGCACCGGAAGAACCGGGCCGAGCTCAA
This sequence comes from Actinomycetota bacterium, assembly GCA_016870695.1. GTDB lineage: Bacteria > Actinomycetota > Actinomycetes > Actinomycetales > Microbacteriaceae > Microbacterium. The sequence goes on from VGAV01000211.1 coordinate 1,216, forward strand.
GAAGCTGACAGCCGAGCACAACCTGCCGTGCGCGCTTTGCGGCCAAGCGATCGACACGACGCTGCCGCACACGGACCCCGAGGCGTTCGAGTACGACCACATCAAGTCGATCAAGACGCACCCCGAGATCGCGGATGACCCGTCGAACGGGCAGCCGTCTCACAAGAGGTGCAACCAGAACAAGGGCGCCGGCGACGCGCGCCCGGGCCTCGGCGATCCGTCCGAGGTCTGGTGACCCAGTGAGGAGACAGACCATGTCCGAGAACGACAAGAGCAACGCCGCCGCCGCGCAGCCGACCGCCCCGTCGACGCCGGCCCCGAACACCGCGACCGCCCCGCAGGCGCCCGCGCCCGGCCGCCGCCGCCGCGACGACGCCCCGACCGACGGCGAGACGCACAAGGTCAAGAAGGGCGAGACGCTCGAGGAGATCGCCGAGGCGCACAAGACCACGGCCGCCGAGCTGCAGCGCGTGAACGGGATCAAGCGGCCCGAGCTGATCTGGCCCGGCATGGAGCTCCGGTTTCGCTGACATGGCCGAGAGCGAGAGCACGGCCCACGCTGACGCCCCACGGCCTCAGGTGTTCCAGCGTGCCGACGGGCGCTGGGCCTGGCGCCTGCGCGCTGCGAACGGCGAGATCATCGCCACCGACGGCGGCCAGGGGTTCGAGCGCCACGGCGCAGCGAAGGCATCCGCTGCCGCTGTCCTCTCGGGCCGGTACGCGGTGACCGATGACTGACCTCACGACAGCCGCCGTGGTCATGTCGGCCCTCTCCCTGGTGCTGTCTGCTGCATCCGTTGCCTTGCACGTGGTGCAGGCGCGACGCTCACGCGCTCTCTGAGCGCCTCAACCGACCGGCGGGTGTGCCGATGGCCTGCGAGCCGCGTTCGCGCGCGACGTTCGAGCCCAGAGGGATAGGGGGGTCGGATCTCTAGCCGAAGGGGCTCCTCAGAGCACCGGGTGTGATCTGTCCCCCTCCGCCCGTCGATGTCCCACTGTCCCACCGCTCGGAGGTGGCCCCCATGCCTCTGAGCGACGAGGAGCGCCGCAAGCGCGAGCGTGAACGAAAGGCCCGACAGCGTGCCCGAAACCGGGAAGCGCCCAAGCTCGAGGCGCTGCCGCAGATCGGTCCCGGGAGCGGGACACAGGGCGGGACACAGGGTGGGACACCCGACGGGACAGACCCGGGCGCCGAGCACCCCGACCTGAGCAACGCCGCCGCGGCGCGCGAGGTCATCGCCTCGCTCGACGTGCCGCCGTCAGTGAAGTGGCGTGTCGCGCTGGTGCTCCGCCTCGCCGTTGACCTCGACTCCCCAGGAGCGATCCCGCAGCGGGCCGGCCTCGCCGCCCGATACGCCGAGCAGCTCGAGGCCCTCGTCGCTGCAGCCAAGCCTCGCGAGCGCGACGCCCTCGACGACCTCCGGTTCAAGTTCTACACGGGGAGCGTGGATGGCATCGACGACGACCCGGAAGCGACGCAGCCCCGTCAAGCCCGACGGAAGGCGTAGCGCGCGGCCGCGGCGAGTCTTCGGACACACCGCGCCGCGCGTGTTCACCCCGCCGCGCCGCAAGCTCACCCCGCAGACGTCCGCAGGCTACGCCGCGATCCACTTCGCGATGTTCCTGCACCTCGAGCTTGCAGGCACTCGATACGCCGAGCTCGCGCCGAAGCTGAACCCGTGGCAGCGCTGGTTCCTCGTGCACGCCCTCGAGCTGAACCCCGACGGGTCGTACCGGTTCAAGACCGTGCTGCTGTGGGTGGCGCGCCAGAACGGCAAGACGTTCATCGCCGCGCTGCTGATCCTGTTCCGCATGTTCGTCGACGGCGACGCCCAGATCATCGGCGTCGCCCAGAAGCTCGCGACAGCCAAGAAGACGTGGGAGCACGCGCAGGCCATCATCGACGCCGTCCCACGGCTGAAGGCCGAGCGCGGCAAAGAGAACAACATCAACGGCGAGTTGTGGTTCGAGCTCACCGGAGGGCAGCGCTACTGGGTCGACTCCGCCGACAACGGCGGCCGCGGTCTCACCTTCGACCTCGTCTTCGTCGACGAGATCCTCAAGCACAAGACGTTCAAGGCGTGGTCGGCTCTGTCCAAGACCACCGCCGCGCGGCGTCGATCGCAGCTCATCGCCGCATCGAACGCCGGCGACATGGAAGCGATCGTCCAGCGCCACCTGCACAAGATGGCGATCGACGCGATCGAGTCCGGCGACGTCGACACGACGATCGGGCTGTTCTGGTGGTCTCCGCCGCCGGGCATGCCGCTCGACGGACCCGAGGCGTGGGCGTACTCCAACCCCTCGATGAACTACAACCTGCCCCAGGAAAACCTCTACGCCTACTGGGCCTCTGACCCGGCGCCCGTGTTTGCCTCCGAGGTCGGGAACGTGTTCGTCGACTCGTCCACCGGCGGCCCGTTCCAGCCCGGCCGGTGGACAGCCGGGTTCGACCGCCTGTCCAAGCGGCGCGAGGGCGCCGACGTCTTCGTCTGCGTCGGGGTGTCCCACGACCGCTCATGGGCGCACATCGCGTTCGCGGCATACCGCGACGACGGGAACGTGCACGTCGGCATCATGGCGAGCCGCCCCGGCACAGACTGGGTCGTCCCGTGGCTGTCCTCCGACGAGCGCACGTTCACCCCGGCGGCCGTGACCTTCCAGACCCGCGGCACCGCGGTGTCATCGCTCGTCCGGGAGTTCGAGGACGCCGACATCGAGGTCACCGAATGGGGCGGCCCCGACCTCGGGCGCGCCGCCGGTCTCATCCTCGACGGCGTGAACCTCGGCCGGGTCTTCCATCGAGCGCAGCCGGTCCTCGACGTCCCCGCCGGGAACGCGCTGATGAAACCGCTTGCCGGCGGCTACGTCGTCGACGAGAAGAACTCCCCGGGGGACGCATCCCCGCTGTGGGCCGTCGCCGGCGCCTACTGGCTGCTGAAGAACCCGCCCGCCGTCGCCGAGCCCGGCATCCGCACAATCACGAGGAGGCCCCGTGGCTAGCTTCACCGAACGCTTCGCCAGCGCCTTCCGCGCCCTGGTCACCCGCGCCCAGACCCGCCTGCCGTCCCTGCGCGGCAGCGGAACATCCGCCGGCGTCTACGTCACCCCCGAGCAGTCCCTGCAGGTCATGGCGGTGCTCACCTCGGTGCGCCTGGTCAGCGAGGCCATCGCCTCCCTGCCGGTATCGGTCATCGTCCGCCGCGGCCGAGACCGGGTGCAGCCGGGCAGGAAGTACGACGAGCTCGTCCGCCTGCTCACCGTCCGACCGAACACCGACATGGACGCGGCTGAGTTCTGGCGCACGGTCGTGACGTGGATGCTGATCCGCGGGAACGCCTACGTCTACGTCAGCCGCAACGGCGCCGGCGCCGTCGTGGGCCTGTGGCCGGTGCCGCCGACGGACGTGAAGATCCTGCGGAACAAGGACACCGGCGAGCTGTTCTACCGCCTCAGCCACGACATGAGCGAGACGTGGCTGCCGGTGCAGCCTGGTTACGTCGCTGCATCGAACGAGATCCTGCACTACCGCTGGTTCGGGACCGGACCCGAGGGGCTCTCGCCCATCGGCGTCGCCCGGCAGCAGGTTGGCATCTCCGTTGCCGCGACGTCCTACATCGGCGGGTTCTTCGAGCGCGACGCCACCCCCGAGACCGTCCTGACCGTCGAGGGCAAGCTCACCGACGTCCAGTACAACCGGCTCGTCCAGCAGCTCGAGGACCGGCATCAGGGCGTCGGTAACTCGCATCAGATGGCGGTGTTCGAGGGCGGCGCCAAGATCGAGCGCGTCTCGCTGTCACCGGCCGACGCCCAGTTCCTCGCGATCTACAAGCTCACCGAGGGCAAGATCGCGTCGATGTACGGCGTGCCGCCGCACAAGATCGGCGACCTCGACCGGGCGACATTCTCCAACGTCGAGCACCTCGGCATCGAGTTCGTCCAGGACGC
>VGAV01000212.1 GCA_016870695.1 Actinomycetota bacterium
GCCGGAGAGAGGAGAAGTCGCCACGGGAGGGCCATGACGCGCGCGGAGCTCCTCCCCTCCCGGCATCCCCTCCCCCGACCGCCTTGTGGTCAGTCCCGCGGCGAAGCGGCGAAGGGGGCGAGGCCGTCGCGCAGGGCGGCGAGGGCGGCGGCGTCCAGACCCGTGCGCTGCATGATCTGCGCGGGCACGGACAGCGCTTGCGCGCGGAGCGCCTGCCCGGCATCCGTGAGCGCGATGTCGAGCACGCGCTCGTCGTCGGCGCGACGGCGGCGGACGACGCGGCCCTGGGCCTCCAACCGCTTGACCAGCGGCGACAGCGTCGCCGGCTCCATCGCCAGCGCCGCGGCGAGAGCGCCCAGCGACCGCGGCGACTCCTCCCAGAGCGCGAGCATGACGAGGTACTGGGGGTGCGTGAGACCGAGCGGCTCGAGCACGGGCCGATAGACGCCCACCACGTTGCGCGCCGCCGTGACCAGCGCGAAGCACACCTGGCTCTCGAGAGCGAGCGGGTCGTCCACAGCACCACCTCCCCAAACCGTTAGTACACTAATCATCATGACACGAAGGGATGCCGACCGGCCGCCGCTGCGCGACCGTGTCCACGAGGCCGGCGGGTGGTACCAGTACCTCAACACGCGGCTCATCCGCGTGGCGGGACCCGCCTCGGTGGGTCCGTACGAGACCACACCGGAGCCGGCGCGCGCCGGCCGCCCCTGTCCCCTGTGCGGTCACGCGATGACCGAGCACGAGGTGGACCGGTCGGGTCCGAAGCCGCTGCTGCACTGCCCGTGAGCAACGCCGGGGGCGACGTCGACCCGAAGAGGGACGATCGTCGCATCCCCGGACGCTGAGCGTCAGGCGTGTCCGGCGCGCTCCATGGCGCGCAGCTCCTTTTTGAGGTCCTGGACCTCGTCGCGGAGCCGACCGGCGAGCTCGAACTTCAGCTCCCCCGCCGCCGCGAGCATCTGCTGCGTGAGGTCGGCGATCGTCGACTCGAGCTGATCCGCGCCCTCGGCCGCGATGCCCGTGCGACGCAGCTGCGGTGTGGGCGACTTGCCCTTGCCCGCCTTGTCGTTGCGCGACAGCAGGTTCTTGGTGTCGGTGGCCTCGCGAGCCAGCACCTCGGTGATGTCGGCGATCTTCTTGCGCAGGGGCTGCGGGTCGATGCCGCGCTCCTTGTTATAGGCGATCTGCTTCTCGCGGCGACGCTCGGTCTCGTCGATGGCGTTGCGCATCGAGTCGGTGATCTTGTCGGCGTACATGTGCACCTCGCCCGAGACGTTTCGGGCGGCGCGGCCGATCGTCTGGATGAGGGAGGTACCGCTGCGCAGGAACCCCTCCTTGTCGGCATCCAGGATCGCCACCAGCGACACCTCGGGCAGGTCGAGACCCTCGCGGAGGAGATTGATGCCGACGAGGACGTCGTACGTGCCCGCGCGGAGCTCCGTCAGCAGTTCGACGCGGCGCAGGGTGTCGACGTCGGAGTGCAGGTAGCGCACGCGCACGCCGTGCTCGCCCAGGAAGTCCGTGAGCTCCTCGGCCATCTTCTTCGTGAGCGTCGTGACGAGCACGCGCTCGTCGCGGTCGACGCGCACCCGGATCTGCTCAAGCAGGTCGTCGATCTGCCCCTTGGACGGCTTGACGACGATCTCGGGGTCGACGAGACCGGTCGGGCGGATGATCTGCTCCACCACTCCGTCGGCGATGCCCATCTCGTACCGGCCGGGGGTCGCGGAGAGGTACACCGTCTGACCGACGCGGTCCTTGAACTCGTCCCACCGGAGCGGCCGGTTGTCCATGGCGCTCGGGAGCCGGAAGCCATGGTCGACGAGCGTGCGCTTGCGCGACGCGTCGCCCTCGTACATCGCTCCGATCTGCGGCACGGTCACGTGCGACTCGTCGATCACCAGGAGGAAGTCGTCGGGGAAGAAGTCCAGCAGGGTGTGCGGCGGGTCGCCGGGCATGCGCCCGTCGATGTGCCGCGAGTAGTTCTCGATGCCGGAGCAGAAGCCCAGCTGCTGGAGCATCTCGAGGTCGAACGTGGTGCGCATGCGCAGACGCTGCGCCTCGAGCAGCTTGTTCTGCGACTCGAATTCCTTCAGACGCTCCTCGAGCTCGTGCTCGATGGTGCCGATCGCCCGCTGCACCGTCTCCGTGCCCGCCACGTAGTGCGATGCGGGGAAGATCGGCACGGACGCCATCTTCTGGATGACGTCGCCCGTCAACGGGTGCAGCGTGTACAGCGCCTCGATCTCGTCGCCGAACATCTCGATGCGGATGGCGTACTCCTCGTACACCGGGATGATCTCGATCGTGTCACCCCGGACGCGGAAGTTGCCCCGCGAGAAGTCGACGTCGTTGCGGTTGTACTGCATGGAGATGAACTTGCGGATGAGCTGGTCGCGGTCGTACCGCTCCCCCACCTGCAGCGCCACCATCGCCCGCAGGTACTCCTCGGGAGCACCCAGGCCGTAGATGCAGGACACCGTCGAGACCACCACGACGTCGCGACGCGACAGCAGCGAGTTGGTCGTCGAGTGGCGCAGGCGCTCGACCTCGGCGTTGATGGACGAGTCCTTCTCGATAAAAGTGTCCGTCTGCGGGACGTACGCCTCCGGCTGGTAGTAGTCGTAGTAGGAGACGAAGTACTCGACCGCGTTGTTCGGCATGAGCTCGCGGAACTCGTTGGCGAGCTGCGCCGCCAGCGTCTTGTTGTGGGCGAGCACGAGCGTCGGACGCTGCACGGCCTCGACGAGCCAGGCGGTCGTCGCCGATTTGCCCGTTCCCGTGGCGCCGAGGAGGACGACGTCGGTCTCACCGGCGTTGACGCGGGCGGCGAGGTCGGCGATGGCCTGCGGCTGGTCGCCCGACGGCGAGTATTCGCTGATGACCTCGAAGGGGCGGACGGAGCGAGTGGCCTGCATGCTTCCAGCGTAGGCGGGGCCTCCGACATCGGGGTCGGGTTGCGTTCGCCGTGCGCGAGCGCGCAACGGCGGCGGCCCCACGAAAGGGCGTGACGTCGCACCCGCACGACGGCGGCGCGCGCGGCGAGGTGGTCAGGCGGGGCCGACGCGGGCCCAGAGCTCGTCGACCTGCCGGCGGGTGGCATCCATCGTCCCGTCCGTGTCGATGACGACATCGGCGAGGGCGAGGCGCTCCTCGTCGGAGGCCTGCGAGGCGATGCGCGAACGCGCCTCGTCCTCCGTCATCCCGCGTCCCTCGACGAGCCGGCGGGTGCGCACCTCCGCCGGGGCGTGCACGACCACGACCAGGTCCCACGCGTCGCCGCTCCGCGCCTCGGCCAGGAGCGGGACGTCGTAGACGACGACCGCGGCGGGGTCCTCCGCGAACGCCGCAGCGAACCGGCGCGCGGACTCCTCGCGGACGGCCGGGTGCACGAGGGCGTTCAGGGCAGCGAGCCGTTCCGGGTGCCCGAAGACGCGCGCGCCGAGCGCGGGCCGGTCCAGCGACCCGTCGGGCCGCAGCACCTCCGCGCCGAACTCCTCGGCGATCGACCGCAGGACGGGCGAGCCCGCCGCCTGCACGTCGCGGACGATCGCGTCCGCGTCGACCACGACGGCTCCGTGCGCGGCGAGCATGGCCGAGACCGTGGACTTTCCGGAGGCGATTCCGCCGGTGAGCGCGAGAAGGGGCACGAACCGAGGATGCCACAGCGTTCGGGGTCGCGCCCGTCGGAGTGGTTTACGCTGTAGCGGATCGCGCGCGCCGTGCGCGATGGAGAACGGACCCATGACCCAGTCGAACGTCGCGGTCGTCGTCGAGGACGACGTCGACATCCGGGGACTCATCTCGGCGGTGCTCGAGCAGATCGGTCTCGAGGTGCGGACCGCGCCCGACGGCCTGCGCGGCGTCGAGCTCGTCCGCGAGGCGGACCCGGTGCTCACGACGCTCGACGTGAGCATGCCCGGCATAGACGGGTTCGAGGCCACGCGGCGCATCCGCGGGTTCAGCACGACCCGCATCATGATCATCAGTGCCCGCGCCACCCCGGTCGAGCAGGGGCAGGGCCTCGCGTGCGGCGCGGACGCCTACCTCACCAAGCCGTTCCGTCCGCGTGAGCTGCGCGAGCGGGTCCAGGCGCTCCTCGGCACGACCGCCGTCTGAGCCCGCGGTTGCCGGAGCGCGGGCCCGCGCTCATCGCCCGGGCGCACCGCCCGCGGTCGCCACGACCGCGGCATCCAGCGCGCGATCGCGCAGCGCCTCGGCGTCGTACCCGACCTCGGCAGTCGTCGCCACCCCCACCCCGACGACCGGCACGATCGACATCCCCAGCGCGGCGAGGTCGTCGACGATGCGGTCGTGCAGGTCGACGGCGATGCGGTCCGCGTCCGCGTCGGCGGACGGGGTGAACGCGACCGTCAGGGTGGTGGCATCCATCTCCCCCAAAGGGGCGGTCGCCGGGATGTGGCGGCGGACCGACTCGCGGAAGGCGCGGACGATGGTCTCGGCCTCCTCGGGCCCGAAGGCGCGCGCCACCGCGCCGGCGTCGGACATCTGGGCCACGGCCACGACGAGCGGCTCCCCCGACACCGACGCGCGGGCGGTGAAGGCCCCGAGGGCGAAGCGGAAGGACTCCGGCAGCAGGACCCCGCGCTCGTCCACCACGAGCGTGCGCGTGTCCGCCTGCCCGCGCAGGGCGGACTCGCTCGCCCGCAGGACCGACGTCACGACGACCGTCGCGACGACGAGGATGATCGTGAGGAAGTTCGACGTCGCGGTGTCGAACGCCGCGCGCCACAGCTCGCTCTCGGGCCCGGCCGTCACGAACACGACGGTCCGTCCGAGGAACCACACGGTCTCGATCCAGAGCACGACGGTGAGCCCGGCCGCGCTCCACCGCTGCCCGATCGCGCCCCGCCGCGTCTCGAGCGCCCCGAGGACCGCGAAGACCGCGTTGCCGAGGAACAGCCCGACCCCTCCCGCCCAGTCGCCGCCGTCCGGCCCCTCCGCCAGCGCGGCCACGATGACGGCGGCGACGACGGCCGTCGCGAAGATCGCGGCGGTGCGCAGCGACCGGCCGTTGAAGGCGACGCAGCCGAGCCAGATGAACGCCGTCGCCGCGACGAAGGCGCCGTTGCCGATGGCGACCGCGACGAACGGCTGCGGCAGGAGGACCCACACCAGGTA
>VGAV01000213.1 GCA_016870695.1 Actinomycetota bacterium
TGACATGCCCGGCGCGGCACGCCGTCGTCGCGGCCGAGCGGGTCTTGTAGACGCGAACGGCCCATAGCCACGCGTCGACGCGCGCTGAGGGGGTGGCATCCATCGTCCGGGGTCCTTCGGTCGGGGACCTCCATCGTAGGCGGGGTCGCGGCGCTCAGCCCTTGATCGGCATCACGGCGGCCGCGTACGGAGCGGGGTCGGTGGCGTGCGTCTCGACGTGGTAGAGGGCCGTGGTGTCGGACGTCTGCCGCTGACAGCGCTCAGTCGCGGAGGGTGAGACTGACGAGCGCGCGGTCGGGCTTCGGGCGGGCGACGATGTCGAAGCCGGCCGACTCGAAGACGGGCAGGATGCCGCGGAACAGCTGATTCGACGACTTCTTCGCCACCGCGGGGTCGAGGGGATAGCCCTCCACCACGCGGGCGCCGCCCTCCCGGGCCACGGAGACGGCGGCATCCAGGAGTCTCGCCGTGAGGCCCTGGCCGCGGTGCTGCTTTCGGACGACGAAGCACGAGACGGACCAGACGTCCGCGGCGTCGAGCGGCTCGGCCGTGGCGCCGACGATCTCGCGGGTGCGGAGGATGCGGGTCTGGTCGATGCGGGGGCCGACGCGCACCCAGCCGGCGACATCGCCGTCGACGTACGCGATGAGGCCGGGAGAGCGTTCGCCGTCGAGCTCCGTGCGGAGGAGCTGCTCGCGCTCCTTGTGGGGAGTGCGCTGCCATTCGGCGTTGGGGAGGAGCCACCATTGGCACTGGCATTCCGGTCCGTCGCCGCTGTCCAGGGCCTTCTCGGCGTCGTCGAAGCGGTCGCCGGTCGCCGGGAGGATCTCGACCGTCATGGGGCGACGCTAGCGGCGGGTGGGGTGGGCGGCAAGGGGTCGGGGCGGCGGCCGGGCGTGCCGAGATCACGTGATCTCGTCGAGATCACCCGCTACGGTGCGCAGGAACGTGTGCTCTCGACGAGATCGCGTGATCTCGCGCGAGGGCAGGGCGCGGGGGAGCGAGGGCGGGGCGCGCCCGGGGCGGAGGCCGGTTCGCGGGCGCGGCGCGGAGAGGCTAATATAGGGGAGTTGCCCGCTCGCGGGCGACGGGATGTGGCGCAGCTTGGTAGCGCACTTGACTGGGGGTCAAGGGGTCGCAGGTTCAAATCCTGTCATCCCGACAGCGGGGCTGTTGGCAAAACTGATTGCAAAACAGTTCCGCAAAGTCGGAAAACACGAAAGGCCCCTGCGGATACGCAGGGGCCTTTCGTGTTTTCGTCGTCCGCCACCCGATGTTGGACGTCCGCAAGAGCGGTCCGGGGGCGTCGGGAGGCCTTCTTCGTTCATCCGCCGGTTTTCGGGCGCGACGAATAGTCCTTTGAGCGGGTGAGTGCCGTTTCCGGCTGATGGGGCGTGACGCGCGAGGCGTCAGGTTCTCAGCGGGTGCATGAGGGCGTGGTCGCTTCCGCCTGGGCTGGTCGGTGTCGGCCGTGACCCTCTGCCTCCGCGAGGGACGGTGAGATCGCCGTTGCCGGTTGTCTTCGTGTAGCGGTTGGCCCACACGCGGTCTCTGCGGCGGAGCGGAGCGGGCTCGGCGGGCGTGCTCTTCGCGGTGCGTTTGCGGAGGTCGTCGATGAATGAAGCGATCTTGCGGATGTTGTGGTTGACGAGCAGCAGCGTGACCATGATCTGCGCGGCGCTGAATCCGCGGACGCGTCGGCGACCCGATGTCTCGATGTCCTCGTCGCCGGATGCCTTCAGCTGGTTGTTCTCGGACTCAACGGTGTTGCGGGCGTGCTCGTGGAAGTCTTCCCATTCCTGGCTGCCGTAGTCGAAGGCCTGCTGCGGTGCCATCATCTCGGTGAGGTCGAACGACGCCGAGTGCTTGGTGCAGATGGTGTCCAGGAACTCGGCCTCGAGCGTCTCGGGCTCGGCGTGGGGGCGCGCCTTCTTCGCTGCGCCGACCATCATCTCGCGGAGCGGGCAGGTGACTGTCGGGCTTGGCCCAAGTGCCGGGCAGCGCAGGATGACCTTGCCGTTGCCGGCCGCCTTCTGCTTGACGTGCAGCCTCCAGTCCTTACGGGCTTGAATACGCGCGCGGTAGGTGGCGATGTCGATGACACCGGTTTGCAGGTCTTTCGACGCCTCGAGGTGAGACTTCGGAGTCGAAGGGCAGTACACGTCGCCGTCGGCGTAGAGCGCGCCGTGCGCGCCACCCTTCACCCCGACGCGGTCGATCTTGTAGTCGGTCGACGGGGTGAACCCGGTGAGCAGCGCCGGTCGAAGCAGACGGTCAGGAACACTGTTGGCCCAGTACTGCTTGTCGGCGTCGGCGACCCCAGGCTGCAGCCCGAGGGTGGTTGCGGAGCGCAGCAGGTTGACGGCTTCTTCGGCGACTTCGCGGTTGGGGATGCTGAGCGACGCCGCGACGACGAGCGATGGGAAGCGCTTTGACCCGGGTTTCTCTGAGTCGACGCGTACGGCGAGGTTGGCGACGAGGCCCCATTCGTAGTCGACGCTCTTCGCGCCTTTCGAGTTGGGGTTGGTCTGGTCCTTCTCGTTCTTCTTGTGGTCGTAGCGCTCGCCGTTCTTGATGTGCCAGCCGGCGAAGGCGTCTACGGGGCCGGGCGTGAGTTGTCCGGCGTCGCCGACGCGACGTTCGACGGCGATGCGGTCCTTGATGGTGTTGTGGGAGAAGCCCTTCGTCGTCGGGGTGCCAACGTAGGTCTGATCGAAGGACACGTCGAGCTTGGCGGAGGCGCGGCGGAGTTCGCGCGGCTGCTCCATAAAGGTCATGTGGAGGAACAGTCGGCTGAACTCGTCGAGGCGCGCCTTGTACTTCTCTGCGCGGACGGCGTCGTGCGCGTCCAGGATCTCCTGGATCTGCTCGTACGTCTTCGCCGTGTACCGCTCCTGCGGGTACGGATCGAGCAGCGCGTTCATGCGCTGGAACGCGCGGACGGTGTTGTTGTACCAGCGATCACGTGAGGCGTCTTGGGGGATGAAGGCGTCGTGGGATTGCGGCAGGCCGAGCAACTCTTTGGACGCTGGGCTGAGGCGGACCTGCATCAGGAACGCGGCTCGTCGAAGGTGCATCGGCGCGCTCTCGCGGGCAAGCAAGAGCAGGGCCGTCAACACGGCGCGGTAGGAGATCATGGCCGGTCTTCCGCCCATGCCGACGGTGTTGCAGTCTTCGGCTTTCCATCGTTCGAGGCTCTCCAGTACTCCGGACTTTCGGACGCGGGCTTCGACCATGGCGACGGCGGCGTCGCTGACGAGGTCGGTGGTGCGGCCTCGTCCGAGGATCTCGTCGTTGCTGATGCCTCCGCCGGTGAGGTCGAGGTCAGGGAAGTGGTAGTCGACGTCGTTGGCGATCATCGGGCGAGCTCCTCGCCGATGAGAAGACCGGTGTACATCGACAGGTCGCGGGGCTTGGCGAGCTCGAGGTAGCGCGCAAGCGTGTCGTAGGTGCGGAAGCCGCCGAGCTCCTTCAGGACCGGCAGGGGAACGTCGTTGTCGAGGTGGTGAACGATCCAGCTCGCGCGCAGTCGAGCGGGGGTGGGGCGCACCTGTGCGGGGTGGTCGGTGAGGAAGGTCTGGATGATGCGGGGGCGGTACTCCTCGATGACCGGTCCGCGGAAGACACGCTCGTCACCGCTGCGGTCGTCGATGCTCTTCAAGAGGACGCGCGCCCATGCGTGACGGACGGGCACCCGGCGGGGGGTCTCGCCTGTGACGTTGACGAACACGCGTCCGTTCACGACGTCGACGTTGTCGACGTTGACGTCGACGATCTCTTCTGCGCGGAGTCCGGCGCCGCCGGCGAGACCAAGCAGTCCCCAGGCGTTCTGACGCTTCTTGATGGTGGTCAGTCGGTTCGCCCAGCTGTGCATCGTGGCGATCTGCGCGGATGAGAACGGTGCGCGCAGCTTCATGTGCGCTGCGGGGAGTCCCCGCAGCGCCGCCGTCGTCAGTTCGCGGCCGTTCGCCACGAGCTGTCTAGCGACGCCCCATTGGTGCACCTGAGAACGGCGTCCGAGCTGGTTCTGCACGTATAGGTCGATGTTGTTCTGGGTGTAAACCCGTTCCACCGTCAGCTCTCGTCCGCCGGTAACCCACACCCATGCGTGGAATCTCGAGGACATCGACATCAGTCGTCGCGTGCTATCGAATGTGGTGGGGCCGAGGGTGACGGCGGTGGCGAGGGTGAACTCCCTGACGGCTGCCCACTGCGACGCATTCACGCGGGGGCGGTAACCGAGCATGATGTCCCAGACGAACGTCGGCATCGTGGGGCGGAGGTCGCGCAGGTGTCCGTACGTTTCGGCATCGCGGCGAATGTCGTTGGATCGGGTTTTGTCGGTCATGACCACCGTGTACGCGGCGGCTCGGAAAACCCGTGAGGGCACCCGGCGGGCGGCTCGCATGCTCGCTCACCGGCCCGTCGATGACTAGCGGGTGGACTCTGTCGATGCGGGCAGGAACCCGGCGACGCGATCCAGTGCGGCCAGGTTCTCCAACCCAGCGATCTGCAGGAGCTCCCGGGGAGCGGTGCCGGCGGTCAGGTGCACGAGCAACCACGTAGTCCGCATCCGTGCAGGGCGCACATCGAGGTCAGTCTGCTGACCGCGGTGAAGGAAGTCGGTGACCTGCGCACCGCGAACACCCTGCCGCCCGGGACGGAACAACCATCGATCACGGTCCTCAGACTCGAACGCGGCAATCAGAGGTGCTGTCCATCCGGGCAAGACGGGCACGAGCCGCGGACGCGACTCCCACACCACGACGTGAAGCCCGCCGTCGCGCCATTCGAAATCCGTGCCGCGCACACTGAGGAGCTCGCGCGTTGCGAGACCGGCGCCGAGTCCGAGGGCGAGCAGGGTGATCGCGTCTTGGCGTCGGGATGGGCGCCCCTGCCGCAATGCCCAGCTCCGCAGCGCCGCCACCTCGGGCTGAGTGTAGGGCGCGGTCGGCTGCGACCTTGGGATCGGCAATGTCTTCTCGTACGCCGGTGTGACGGCATCGACGATGGCGAGTAACGCCGAACGGTAGGTGGCGCGGCTGCTCCGGGAGAAGTCCGGCATACCGAGATGAACGAACTCCTCGACCAAGCGGCGGCGGAACATCGACTTCGTCTGCGCCGGCACCCCCCGGGCCTGCCACGCCC
>VGAV01000214.1 GCA_016870695.1 Actinomycetota bacterium
GCCGTCAGCACGATGAGCACCACGGCGAGGGCGACCACGGTACGGCGGCGCGGGGACCGCGTGAGCATCGTCGTCATGGGTTTATCGTGTCGCCGGAGTCGGGAGACCGTCGGAGATCGACGGGGGTGTCGTGATCGCGGGGGCCGGGGTGCGCGAGGCGTCGCCGGGTCCCTCGACCGCGACCGCTCCCCCGGCGGCGTCCATCGACGCGGCGGGGTCGGTGCCTGCGGCGGGGTCCGGGGTCCCGGCGGGGTCGGATCCCGCGGCGGGGGCCTCGGCGTCGGCGGCCGGATCGGTCACGAGGGGGACGCCGGCGATCAGGGCGTTGCGCACCGAGCCGCGGCCCAGCGCGTCGATGGACGAGGCGCCCTCCGCGGGCTGTCCGGAGCCGATGACCGCGCCGTCGCTGAGGCGCAGGTAGGTGGGCGACTCGTCGATGACCATCCCGAGGGCGGACGCGTTGGCGGCGAGGTACTGCGGCGAGCTGAGCCCCGCGACCTCGTCGTAAAGAATCTGCTTCTGGTACGTGAGGTCGCGCTGCTGCTGGGTGAGCGTGGAGATCTCGAACGTGCTCTGCGTCGTGAGGATCGACAGGCCCATCTGCACGAGCGCGATCAGCACCGCCCCGGTGACCGCGATCACGCCGAACGCCCGACGCGGGGCGCGCCGGCGCGCGGGCGCGGCGGGGACGGGCTGCAGGCGCCGCGGGGTGCGGACGGGGGTGGGGAACTCCGGCAGCAGGGCGGCGTTCGACGTGCTCATGCGGCCTCCTCGACCCGTTCGGCGGCGCGCAGACGCACCGGGGTGGCGCGGGGGTTGGCCGCGCGTTCTTCCTCGCTCGCGAGCTCGGCGCCGCGGACCAGGAGTCGGAACCTGGGGGCGTGCTCGGGCAGCTCCACGGGCAGACCGCGCGGGGCGGTGGACGTGGATGCCTCGGCGAAGACGCGCTTGACCAGTCGATCCTCGAGCGACTGGTACGACAGCACGACGATGCGACCGCCCACGCCGAGCACGTCCAGCGCGGCGGGGATGGTGCGCTCGAGCACGGACAGCTCGGCGTTCACCTCGATGCGCAGCGCCTGGAAGACGCGCTTGGCGGGGTGGCGCTCGCGGAGGACCGCCGCCGGCGTCGCGGCCTGCAGCACGTCCACGAGCTGACCCGACCGCTCCAGCGGGGCCTGCGCCCGTGCAGCGATGATGGCGCGGGCATAGCGCCCGGCCAGCTTCTCCTCGCCGTACCGCTCGAAGATGCGTCGCAGGTCGCCTTCGCCGTAGGTCGCGAGGACGTGGGCGGCGGTCACGCCGCTCGTCTGGTCCATGCGCATGTCCAGCGGGGCGTCCTGGGCGTAGGCGAAACCGCGGTCGGCGACGTCGAGCTGCAGGGACGAGACGCCGAGGTCGAAGAGGATGCCGTCGACCTTGTCCACTCCCGCCGAGGCGACCGCCGCGGCGATCCCGTCGTAGACGGTGTGCACGAGGGTCACGCGGTCGCCGAACCGCGCCAGCCGCTGCCCCGCGATGCGGAGCGCGTCGGTGTCGCGGTCGAGACCGATGAGGCGCGTCGTCGGGAAGCGCTCGAGGAACGCCTCGGAATGGCCGCCCATGCCGAGGGTGCCGTCGACGAAGACGCTGCCCTCGCGCTGCAGCGCAGGGCCGAGGAGCTCGGCGCAGCGCTCGAGGAGGACGGGAGTGTGGATGTCGCGGATGTCCATGATGGTCCGGATCCGGTCCCGGGCTCTGATCCCCATCCGCATCGACCTGGCGCCGGGGAAGTGCGTCAGGGCGTGCGGCTGGGAATCACAGCCGAGGATCAGAACAGTCCGGGGATCACCTCCTGCTCCATCTCGGCGTACGTCTCTTCGTTGCTCTCGGCGTAGGTGTTCCACGCCTCCGCGTCCCAGATCTCGGCGTGGGCGCCGACTCCGGTGACCACCAGCTCGCGCCCCAGGCCCGCATAGGCCCGGAGGGCCGGCGGAACGGTGATGCGGTTCTGACTGTCGGGCTTCTCGGCGCTGGCCCCCGAGAGGAACATGCGCAGGAAGTCGCGGGCCTGCTTGTTGCTGAGCGGGGCCTCGCGGATCCGCTCGTGGACGCGCTCGAACTCCTCCGTGCTGAACACGTAGAGGCAGCGGTCCTGCCCCCGGGTGATCACCACACCGGCGCCGAGATCGTCCCGGAACTTCGCGGGCAGGATGACCCGACCTTTGTCGTCGAGCTTGGGCGTGTGCGTGCCGAGCAGCATCCGGGACACACCCCCCTTCGTCCGGCCAGCGAAGTTTCCCCCACTTTACTCCACTGCCCTCCACTTGACCATCGGCATTCAGCCACTTCTGGGGGAACGCTCCCCCGTGTACTCTCTGCGCCGACGTGGGAGCGTCGCGTCCCACGGCGCCCGACCGGCGGAATGACGCACGAGAAAGCCTCGCGGGCACAAAAAAACACCGGCTCCGAAGAGCCGGTGTTCGAGTGGAGGGCGGTGGAGGGTCAGCGACCTTCGTTGCGACGGTCCCAGCGCTCGTTCATGCGATCCATGAAGGACGAGCCGGAGGCGCGGGGGGCGCGGGACGAGGCCGCTTTCGGTGCGGACGCCGTCTGCGCGGCGCCGCGGGTCGGGGTGACCGCGAAGACCACACCGCCGAGCATGACGAGGAAGCCCACGACGCCGACGGCGATGCCCAGGAAGCCCGTGTTGAAGCCGATGGACACGCCCGCGATGAGGGCGCCGAGTCCGGCGAGCACGAGGATCGAGCCGATGACGATGTTGCGATAACTGAGGGCACGCCCGGGAGCCGTGACGACATCCGCGTCGTTGCTCATGAGATGGCGCTCCATCTCGTCCAGCAGGCGCTGCTCCTGTTCGGAGAGTGGCATGCATCCCCCTCTTTTGCTCGTACCGTCGATCTTACGCGCGGCGTAGATCACTAGGCTAGGCCCGTGCCGCCCTCCTCGGAACCGATCGAGGCTGTTTCTCAGCGACTCGACAACTTCCTCTCCGACCAGCTATCGTTCGCCGCCTCTCTGGGCCCCGAGGCCGAGACGATGACACGTGCGGGCGCCGCCGCTCTGCAGGGCGGGAAGCGTCTGCGCGCACGGTTCTGCATCTCCGGGTGGAGGGCCGTGGAGGAGCACCGCCGCCCGGCCCCCGCCGCCCTGATCCCCGCACTCGTCGCCGTCGCGGCATCCCTCGAGGTCTTCCACGCCGCGGCCCTCGTCCACGACGACATCATCGACAACTCGGACACCCGCCGCGGGCAGCCCGCCGCGCATCGTGCGCTCGAGGCCGCCCACCGTGCCGCCGGGTGGGCGACCGACCCCGCCGCCTTCGGGCGCTCGGGCGCGGTGCTCCTCGGCGACCTGCTCGTGGCCTGGAGCGACGACCTCCTGGAGGAGGGACTGACGGATGCCGCCGCCACCGCCGCCGCGACCCGGCGGCACTACGCCCACATGCGTCGCGACGTGACGATCGGTCAGTTCCTCGACGTCGCCGAGGAGTCCGCCTACGTCGTCCACCCCGACGGCGACCACGCCGACCGCGCGCTGCGCGTGGCCTCCTACAAGTCGGCCCGCTACAGCATCCAGCAGCCCCTGGAGATCGGCGCGGCGCTGGCCGGCGCCGAGGGCGACCAGCTCGACGCGCTCGGACGCTTCGGGCACGACGTCGGCATGGCCTTCCAGCTGCGCGACGACGTGCTCGGCGTCTTCGGCGACACCGCCGTCACGGGCAAGCCTTCCGGCGACGACCTCCGCGAGGGCAAGCGCACCGTCCTCGTCGCCTACGCCCGCGAGCGGCTCGACGCCGGCGCGCGGCGCACGGTCGACGAGCTCCTCGGGGACCCGGACCTGGATGCCGCCCAGATCGCGGCTCTGCAGCGGACCATCGTCGACACGGGCGCTCTCGCCCGCACGGAGGAGCTCATCGCCGAGTACGCGCGTCGCGCGGACCGCGCCCTCTCCGGTGCGCGTCTCGGCGACGCGGCGGTCAACGAGCTGCGGGAGCTCGCCCGCGCGGCGACCCAGCGCACCTCATAACAGGCAGCGCCGCAGCTCAGCCGGACGCGGACGGGCATGTCCCCCTTCGTGCAGGTTCACCCCTCTGAACCTGCACGAATGGGGACACGGTCTCAGGCGAGGGTGGCGGCGACCCGCCGGACCTCGCTCTTGCGACCGGCGAGCAGCGCCTCGATGGGGGCGACGCCGATGGTGTCCTCCGGCGTGAGCAGCCAGTCGATCGCCTCGTCGTCGTCGAAGCCGACGTCGTGGAGCACGATCGCCGTCCCGCGCAGCGACGACAGCGGACGGCCGTCGACGATGAAGACGGAGGGCACCTGCAGCACGCCGTTGCGACGCGAGCCGATGAGGTAGCGGTCGTCCAGCAGGCGCCGGACGCGGCCGAGCGACTCCCCCAGCACCTCCACGAGGTCGGGAAGGGCCAGCCAGTCGGTCTCGTAGCGTGAAGAGTCGGTCACGCTCCCAGTCTCTCACCGACGAGGGCTCGGGATGCCGCGCTCTCTTGGCGCCGGCCGGTGGCATCCCTCTCCCTCCCTCTCCCCATCAGCCGAGCACTGTTTCGTCACACGAGTCACATGAGTCACATGCGTTGACACTCGCAACACGTCCGTGGCAACGTGTCGGCAGTCGGAAGAACGGAATCCCCCACCATGCGACGACGCCTCCCTGTATCCGCCCCCGCCGCCCCGCGCTCGCGCGCGGCGACCGTCCCCGCCGCCCTGGCCGGCTCCATCGCGCTCGCCCTGGCGGGCGAGCACGCGGCCCACGCGGTCCCGCCGGCGCCCGCCCCGGCGACCCTCCCCGGCCCGCATCCGGTGCCGACGACCCTCGCACCGCGCGTGGCCGCCCTGCCCGCTCCCGCGGTCCACGTCGTCCAGTCCGGCGACACCGTCTCGTCCGTCGCCGCGCGGTACGGCCTCGACACGAACGCGGTCCTCGCGGCCAACGGCCTCGGCTGGTCGAGCATCATCCGACCGGGCCAGGAGCTGGTGCTCTCGGCCCCCGCGGCCGCCCCCGCCCCGGCGCCCGCGCCGGCCGCGGCCTACGAGGTGCGCGCGGGCGACACGCTCTCGGGGATCGCCTCCGCCCACGGCGTCGGGCTCGACGCCGTCCTCTCGGCCAACGGCCTGACCC
>VGAV01000215.1 GCA_016870695.1 Actinomycetota bacterium
GCGGCGGGCGCGGGCGGCGCGGCGCTTGAGGGCGCGACGCTCGTCCTCGGAGAGACCGCCCCACACGCCAGAGTCCTGACCGCTCTCGAGGGCGTACTGCAGGCAGACCTCGGTCACCGTGCAGCGTGCGCAGACCGACTTGGCCTTCTCGATCTGGTCGACGGCCGGGCCGGTGTTGCCGACGGGGAAGAACAGCTCGGGGTCGACGGTCAGGCAGGCTGCTTTATCACGCCAGTCCATGGGGGTGCTCCTTGTTGCGAAAATCTCTTGTGATTCGGGCACCGGTGTTCGGGTCCGGTACCCTTGTGGGAAATGCGAGCGATTGCTCGCCCCACGTCGCTGTGGGAGCACACGGCTTTTTCCATGCTCCCACAGCGCTTCCGGCCGATCAAGAGGTAACCGGCAGGTTTCCAGCGAGCAACGTCGGCGAAACATGTCTCCGAGAGGATGCCGCTTCATGCCGGTCCGTCTTCTGGCCGCCGCCGTCCTGGCCGTCGAGGCGATCGGCATCCTGGCCCTGGCGGCATGGCAGGTCGTCGCCCTCGCCGGCGGCGACACCGACTCCGTCACCAGCTCGATCGCACTCATCGTGCTCACCGTCATCGGAGCGGTCGCCGTCGGCGCCTTCGCCGTGGCGACGGCGCGCGGGGTGTCGGCGGGCCGGTCCGGCGGGATCGTGACCCAGCTGCTCATCCTGTCGGTGGCGCTCGGCGCCGTCACGGGGGAGTGGGCCGAGCCCGGTGTCGCGGCGCTGATCGCCGTGCCGGCCGTGGTCGGCCTGATCCTGCTGATCCTCGCCGTGCGTCAGGCGGCGCCGCGCACGCGTCGCGACGGCGCCTGAGAGTCGGCGGCCTGGGCGCGTCGCGACGGCGCCGGAGAGTCGGCGCCCTGCGCGCGACTCAGGCCGCGGTGAGGCCGAGCGTCTTGCGCAGACGCGCGACGTGACCCGTCGCCTTGACGTTGTAGAGCGCCTCGACGACGGCGCCCTCCTCGTCGACCACGAAGGTCGAGCGGAGCACGCCGGTGATCGTCTTGCCGTAGTTCTGCTTCTCGCCCCAGGCGCCGTACGCCTCGTGCACGGCGTGGTCGGGGTCGCTGAGCAGCGGGAAGGTCAGGCCGTCGCTGTCGCGGAACGCGCGCAGCTTCTCGGGGGTGTCGCGCGAGATGCCCAGCACCGTGTAGCCGGCCCCCTGCAGCGAGGCGAGGCTGTCGCGGAAGTCGCACGCCTGCGTGGTGCAGCCGGGCGTCTGCGCCGCCGGGTAGAAGTAGAGGATGACGCGGCGACCGCGGAAGTCGCTCAGCGAGACGGGGTGCTCGTCCTGGTCGAGCAGGGTGAAGTCGGGCGCGGCGGAGCCGGGTTCGAGGTTCGTCACCCCTCCAGCCTAGAGCGCTCGATCGCCTGGAACGTCGTCAGCAGCCGGTGCAGCGAGTCCAGTCGGGCGGGTCCGCCGGGACCCAGGCGACCGGATGCCACGGCCTCCGCGATCGCGCAGTCCGGGGCGTCGGGCAGGTGGGTGCAGCCGCGGGGGCACTCCTCCGCGACGGCGGCGAGGTCGGTGAATGCCCCGAGCACGTTCGACGGATCGACGTGCCCCAGCCCGAAGGAGCGGACGCCCGGGGTGTCGATGACCCAGCCGGAGCCGCCCGCCCCGCGGTAGCGCAGCGACACGGCGGAGGACGACGTGTGCCGGCCGCGGCCGGTGACGACGTTGACGTGCCCGATCGCCCGTTCGGAGCCCGTAAGAGCGTTCACGAGCGTGGACTTGCCCACCCCCGAGTGGCCGACGAACACCGTCGAGTGCCCCACGAGGGCATCGCCGATGCGCTCGACCGGCATGTCGCCCTGCGCGCTCGTGAACACGCGGAGGTCGACGCCCTCGAAGTGGGCGAGGAAGTCGCTCGGGTCGGCGAGGTCGGTCTTCGTGACGACGAGCATCGGGCGGATGCCGGCGTCCAGCGCCGCGACGAGGTAGCGGTCGACGAGCCGCGCGCGGGGCTCGGGGTCGGCGGCGGCGACGACGATCAGCATCTGGTCGGCGTTGGCGACGATGACGCGCTCCACCTGGTCGGTGTCGTCCGCGCTGCGGCGGAGCAGCGACGTCCGTTCCTCGATGCCGACGATGCGGCCGAGGGTGCCCTCGTCGCCCGACAGGTCCCCGACGACGCGGGCGCGGTCGCCGTTGACGATGGGCTGCTTGCGCAGCTCGCGGGCGCGGGTGGCCAGGATGCGGCGCTCGTCCGGTCCGTCCTCGTCGACGAGCACCGTGTAGCGGCCGCGATCCACGCCGAGCACGCGCGCGATCTGCGCGTCGGCGTGCGCCGGACGCCGCTTGGTCCGCGGACGGTTCGCCTTCGGATTCGGGCGGACCCGGATGGACGACTCGTCGTAGTCGAGATCGTCGTCGTCGTCGCTGTCGTCGAGCCAGCTCACGCGTCAGCCCGTGGCATCCATCCCCAGCATGATCCGCCAGAGCGCGGCGAACTGGGGGAGGGTCTTGGCGGTCGTCCCGATCTCGTCCACGCGGACGCCGGGGACCCGCAGACCGATGAGCGCGCCGGTCGTCGCGAGACGGTGGTCGTGGTGCGCCTTCCACTCGCCGCCACGCAGGGGGCGGGGGACGATCCGGATGCCGTCGGGCAGCTCGTGCGCCTCGCCGCCGAGCGAGCGCAGATTGCCCACGAGAGCGGCGATGCGATCGGTCTCGTGCCCGCGGATGTGGCCGATGCCGTGCAGCGTCGTCGGACCGTCGGCGAACGCCGCCAGGCCGAAGATGGTCGGCGCCAGCTCTCCGGCGGCCGACAGGTCGAGCTCGACGCCGGAGATGCCCTCCCCGGCTGAGACGGTGAGGTTGCCGCCGCGGCGGACGACCCGGGCCCCCATCTCGGTGAGGATGTCGCCGAGCAGGGCGCCCGGCTGCGTCGAGTGCAGCGGCCATCCGGTGACGGTGACGGACCCGCCGACCACCATGGCGGCCGCGAGGAACGGCGCCGCGTTGGACAGGTCGGGCTCGATGGCGACGTCCTTGGCCCGCACGGGGCCGGCGGGCACGATCCATTCGCCCGGCGCCGGGCGCTCGACATGGATGCCGCGGTGCCCGAGGGCCTCGACGGTCATGTCGATGTGGGGCACGCTCGGCAGGCGCGAGCCGACATGGCGCAGGCGCAGGCCGACGTCGAAGCGGGGGGCGGCCAGGAGCAGCCCCGAGACGAACTGGCTCGACTGGCTCGCGTCGATGTCGACCTCGCCGCCGCGGATGTGGCCGTGGCCGCGGACCGAGAACGGGAGGGCCCAGTGCCCGCCGTCGTCGATGTCGACGCCGACGTCGCGAAGGGCGGAGATCATCGTGCCCATCGGGCGGTGCAGCGCGCTCTCGTGCGCCGTGACGAGGACGTCGCCGCGGGCGAGGCCCGCGACGGGGGCGACGAAGCGCATCACCGTGCCCGCCTGCCCGCAGTCGACCGTCGTGTCACCGGTGAACGCCGACGGCGGGGTGACGAGGAGGTCGGGTCCGTAGGGGGAGTCGGTGGGGACGTCCTCGATGGTCACGCCGAGCGCGCGCAGCGCGCCGACCATGCGGGCCGAGTCGTCGGAGTGCAGCGGGGCGTGGAGCATGCCCGGGCCGTCGGCGATGGCGGCGAGGACGAGCTCGCGGTTGGTCAGCGACTTCGATCCGGGCACCGTGATCGCGGCATCCAGGACTCCGTCGGCGACGGGCGCGTCCCAGGGGCCGCGCGGGGCGGCGGAGGGGGAGAGCGGGGAATACCCGTGGTCGGTCATCGGTTCCTACCCTACTGAAAGGGGGACGAAACGTGACCGCACTTCTCGAGCGCGAGACCGTCCAGTGGCCGGCGGACACGCCGGACGTAGACTGGCGCATGATGGACGACACGGCAGATGCGACGGAGCCCCGCGCGCAGTTCGAAGAGCAGGCGCTGCCCTTCATGGACCAGCTCTATGCGGCGGCGATGCGCATGACGCGCAACCCCGCCGATGCGGCGGACCTCGTGCAGGAGACCTTCGTGAAGGCCTTCGGCTCGTGGGCCTCGTTCACGCAGGGCACGAACCTGAAGGCCTGGCTGTACCGCATCCTGACGAACACGTACATCAACACGTACCGCAAGAAGCAGCGCGAGCCCTACCAGAGCGCGATCGACGACCTGGAGGACTGGCAGCTCGGCGGTGCCGAGTCGACCACCGCCACCAGTGCCCGGTCCGCCGAAGCCGAGGCCATCGACCACATGCCCGCGTCGGTCGTCAAGGACGCGCTGCAGTCGATCCCCGAGGATTTCCGGATGGCGGTGTACCTCGCCGACGTCGAGGGCTTCGCCTACCAGGAGATCGCCGACATCATGAAAACCCCGATCGGCACGGTCATGAGCCGTCTGCACCGCGGCCGGCGGCTGCTGCGAGACCTGCTGTCGGACTACGCGAAGGAGCGCGGCTACCAGGCCGCGACGGGAGTGAAGAAATGAGCGACTGCGGCTGCGACAAGGCACGGCGCGACCTGGAGGAGTACCTCCGCAACGAGGTGTGCAAGACGGAGCACAACGACATCCGCGAACACCTCGAGAACTGCCCCGGATGCCAGGACGAGGCGCTCGTCGCCCGCACCCTGACCGAGGTGGTCGCACGGGCCTGCAAGGAGACGGCTCCCGACGAGCTGCGCGACCAGGTGCTCACGCGCCTGCGCTCGATCCAGGCGACGCACTAGCCGTCCGGGCTCCCGCGATCCGGGACAAGCCCGCCGGACACTGACGCCGGCCCTCCCTAGGCTGGGGGCATGGCTCACACCGACACCGCGACTCTGCCCCTGGACGCCTCGTCATCGCAGGCCCTCGCCGAGAACGAGCTGGAGTACGCGCTCGTCTCCGGCGACGGCGACGACTTCGTGCCCTACCTCCGCTCGGTGGTCCGCGGGTTCCTGGACGAGGAGCCGACGGTCGAGGTGGTCGAGACGGCACGGCGCGCGATGCGCGCCCGTCGGCTGATCGGCGTCTTCGACCGCGCGGGCGAGGCGCCCGACGCCCCGGTGGGGACGATCGAGTCCTGGCCGTCCGAGCTGACCGTCTCGCCCGAGCGCACGCTCCCGCTCTGGTCCATCAGCGCCGTCACCGTCG
>VGAV01000216.1 GCA_016870695.1 Actinomycetota bacterium
TCGACCACGGGGCCGCGCTCCGGTCCGTCCGCGCGGACGGCGATCCGGACGACGGCCTGCTCCGCGGTGACCCGTCGCTCGCTCTCGCCCCGCACCGTGATCACGACGTCGTTCATGCAGCGAGCCTAGACGACGGGGGTGCGGGGTTCGTGTGTCGGCGTGGCCCTGGGGCGCGCAGGGTGGCCCCGGGGCCTTGCGCGGAACAGGAGAAGGCAGCACCGATCCGCGGGAATGGTTCCGGGCCGCGATCCGTTGTAGGCTGTGATGCTCGGGTGCCCGGCATCCGATTGGTAACTACACAGAGTGACAGTGGCCGCTCCTGTACGGAGTTCCCGGGGCTGATCGGTTTCGACAGCGCCTGCGAACCCGCGAGAAGCGGGCCGAGGATGTGGGGTTATCTCGTAAACGCTCCCTGCAAACCAATAAGTGCCAATGCTAAGCGCACTGACTTCGCCCTCGCTGCGTAAGCGAGCCCGATAGTCCGTCAGACCGTGTGTGACCCCGCCACGGATCCTGGCGTCATTTAGGGGTCTTGCTGCGTGACGGCGTCTGGACGTCACGCGGGACTTTTCCCAGGCTGGGCCCGTCGACTTAGGTGTCTGTGACAAAGGTCGGGGCCGAGTAGAACGTCTGCACAGACTGCGCCCGGAGAAAACGCGGAGACCCAGCGTTGGACGGGGGTTCGATTCCCCCCAGCTCCACGAGCCACTGTCACGACTCACTCGAGAGGGTTACCCACGACGCCCCCATCCCACTTCGGTGAGACGGGGGCGTCGTCGTGTGTCGGGGGTCAGGCGGCGGAGCGGGTGGTGATGTCGCTCTCGCCGGCGGTGCCGTTCAGGTCCACGTAGACCCTGTCCTCGGTGCGGGTGAGGGTCATGGTGCTGCGGCGCTCGACGGCCTCGGCCATGCGCTCGACGAATCCCGGCTCGAAGCTGTGGAGGAGCACGTCCTCGGCCCGGTGGATGCGCTTTCCCGTCCACGCGGCGGCCACCTTGTCCGGGTCGCGGTGCGTGTAGACGACCGCACGCGCGCCGAGCATGCTGCCGGTGTGCAAGCGGGCGGCATCCGGAGCCCCCACCTCGATCCAGGCGGTGACCGCACCCGTCAGGTCGCGGACGAGCACCGCCGGCTCGTCGGTGGCGGCCACGCCCTCGCTGAAGGCGATGCCCTCCTCGTACTCCAGGCAGTACGCGAGGATGCGCGTCAGCATGTACGCGGCGGTCTCGGACGGATGCCGTGCGACGCGCAGCGCCAGTTCGTCGTACACGCCCCGATCCACGTCGGAGAGCTGCACGGTGAAGGAATGCATGGTCGCGCCGATAGCCACGAGGGTCGAGCCTACGCGGGCTCGACCTGCACCCCGCATCACGACCCTTGCCACGGCGACGCCGGGCGTCCTACGTTCGCACTATGGGTGCTGTCATCGTCGTCGTTCTCCTGCTGCTCGGCGCCGCCTGGGCGGTCGTCCGTCCAGGACGTCGCCGGACGTCCCCGATGCGCGACGACACGCTCCGGGCCGGCGGCTCCGCGGGGCCGACTCCGGCGCAGGCCAGCCGACGGGCCGAGGGCAAGGCCGCCTGGACCCGAATCGGCGGTGGCATGTGAGCCGGATGACGGACCTCGGGGTCGCCCGTGGCTGACCCGCGATCGCTCCGCATCGACGTCGGACCGATCGAGCTGCAGCCGGACAACCACGGGCAATGGACCCTGTCGTCGTCCCGCGGCGGGTCGGGAGCGGCATCCGGGATCTCATCGGGGTGGTCGGACTGGGTCGCCCTGGCGCACCGCGTGCTGCAGGCCGACGCGATCTGGCGCGATGTCGAGGGCCGCGGTGACGCGTGGGACCAGGGATTCGCGGCCGGACGCGGCGGCGGCGAGGACCCGAACCCCTACCGCGGCTGACGTACGACGCCCCCGGTCGCAGACACTGCGCCGGGGGCCTCGATCAGGATGCTGCCGGGACGGACCCCTCCGAGTGCAAGGGGCGCGGAACGAAGACGACCGTCCCAACACCGATCACGCTAAGCCGATACGGATGACGACCACACGGGGTTGACAGTCGACAGGCCCGGGGACAGGATGCGGCCTTGCGGTCAGGCGGCCGGCGGCCACTCGACCAGGACGAGACTCTGCCGGGTGTCGGCGAGCTTCACCCAGCCGTCGCCGAACAGGTACGTGATCCCGTATCCGTCCGCGTCCGTGAAGATGGCCCAGTCGGGGTTCTCGGTGACGTAGATCCCGTTGCTGGTGGTCTCGCTTCGCCATCCGGATGCCACGAGCTCGCGCTGCGCGGATGAGGAGTCGGTCTCGTCGATCGGCGCCCAGCCGAAGACCTGCACGCGGTCGGTCGCGACGGTCTGGTCGCCCCACTTGCACTGGATGCCGTCGGCGAGCTCGAGCGAGCCGATGCGGAAGGGCTCCATCTGGGCGGACCAGCCGAGGCTCGTGAAGTCCTCCGCGGTCGCCGCGGGGATGATCGTGTCGCACGCAGGATCCCCGACGGGGGCGGACGCGCTCGGCGTGATCTCCGGTGCCGGCGACGACGGGATGTCGCTGGGGGCGATGCTGGGCGCGGTCTCGGGCGTGACGGACGACGAACATCCCGCGAGCACGGCCGAGGCCACCAGGAGCGCGGCCGCGGGGGCGAGGAGGCGACGGGGGGTCATCAGGATCCGTTCCGCTCGTGGAGGAGGTCCAGGAAGGCCTCGTGCAGCACACCGTTCGTCGCGAGAGATGACATGGCATCCAGGCGGTCCGACCCGTCGAAGGCGCTGAAGCGCCCGCCCGCCTCTCGGACGATGGGGGCGATTGCGGCGATGTCGTACTCCTTGACGTCGAACTCGGCGACGAGCTCCAGGCGGCCTTCCGCGAGCCACATGTACGGCAGGGCGTCGCCGTAGCCGCGATCCCGCCAGACGGCGCGGGTGAGGCGCGTGAGGGTGGGGAGGAGGTCGACGTCGTCCCACTGCTCGATGCTCTGGAAGCTCACGCTGGCGCGCGCGACGTCGTCGATGTCGGAGACGTGGATGCGGCGCTCCGCGCCGGTCGCCGTCGTGGTCCACGCGCCGTGCCCGAGGGCGGCCCACCAGCGCCGCCCGAGCGCCGGCTGACTGACGACGCCCACCTGCGGGACCCCGTCGACCGTCAGGGCGATCAGCGTCGCCCAGACGGGGATGCCGCGCATGTAGTTGTGCGTGCCGTCGATCGGGTCGATCACCCAGCGGCGGGAGGTGTCGCCGGTCGTGCCGTACTCCTCGCCGAGCACGGCGTCGTCCGGGCGCTCCGCGTCGAGGATCGCGCGGATGGCCCGTTCCGTCGCGAGGTCGGCCTCGGTGACGTGGGACGCGTCCGCCTTCGTGTCGATGCGCAGGTCGTCGCTGTCGAAGCGAGCCATCGCCACCGCATCGGCGGCGTCGGCCAGGCGCAGGGCGAGGGCGAGGTCGTCGAGAAGGGTGGAGGCGTCGGCCGGGGAGGAGGGGTCGGTGCGGGGCACCCTTCGAGGATAACCGCCCCGGATGGGCCGATTTGGCGTGCGCGCATCACGCCTGGTAATGTCATTCCTCGGTTCGCCGCTGAAAAAATGCAGCGAGTCACCTGCACCTCTAGCTCAATCGGCAGAGCAACTGACTCTTAATCAGTGGGTTCTGGGTTCGAGTCCCAGGGGGTGCACAGTTGGGAAAGCCCCCTTCCGCGTGTGTCGCGGGAGGGGGCTTTTGCTTTCCACAGCATCGCCGCCAGCGGTAGGAGGTCGTATCCCGAGGTGAACGGGCTACCGTGGCGGGGTGACCGAGTACCGCGTGCAATTCGCGCATCACTGGTCGGAGGAGAACAGCGACGAGCCGCCCTCTCAGGAAGTGATGACGCTCGAGGATGCGCGGCGACGGATCGCTTCCCACCCTGGCGTCGATCACGTCATCCTGCAGCGGACCCGCTCGATCGGCGCCGAGCCGTCTCTCTGGACGGTCTTCTGATGACGGCGAGAATGGGGACATGAGCATTCTTCACGGCGTGGACATCGCGGCCGAACTGCGGCAGGTGGAGGCGCACTGGACGCCCCGGGTCATCGGCCGCGTCAACGACCAGTACATCAAGGTCGCGAAGCTGCTCGGAGAGTTCGTCTGGCACGCGCACGACGACGAGGACGAGATGTTCCTGATCGTGTCGGGCACGCTCCGCATCCAGCTCGAGGGCGGTGACGAGGTTGTCCTGAACCCGGGCGAGTTCTTCGTCGTTCCGCGCGGCGTACGCCACAACCCCATCGCCGAGTCCGAGGTCGAGATCGTCCTCATCGAGACGGTGACCACCGCGCACACCGGCGATGTGACGACCGACCGCTCCGTGCCCGTGGAACGGCAGGTCGGCGACTTCGCCTGACCCGCGCGAGCTCAGGCGCGCGCGGCATGGCGCGGACGGCGGCGGGACGACGTCCCGCGTCAGGCCTCGTGGCGCCCGGAGGCGCGATCCCACTCCAGGGACCGCCATTGCAGGTAGGTGCAGAGCGTGGCGGCGAGGGAGACGAACGTCCCCAAGCTGCTCAGCTGCAGCGCCGACATGGGGACCTCGTCCTCCCGCGCGGGCAGCGTGACCTCCCACAGCGGTTCGTCGAAACCGCGCGGCTGCATGTAGACGGCCATCGCGGAGTTGCTGCGGGGGCGGACGACGACGAGCCCGGTGTCGCGGGTCGCTTCGCCCTCCTGCTGAGCCACGATGATCTCCGCGTCTCCGACGTCGGTCTGCGTCTGGAAGTCGCCCACCCACTCGATCAGCGTCTCCCGTGTGCGGCGGGGCGGAAAAGCTGCTTCCTCAGTCACCACGCCATCCTCTCATCGCCGACTGGGGCGGTGGAGGGTGGCATCCATCCGTCCCTCGTCACGCGCCGCCGAACCTCTCGGTGCGCACCCGGTCGGGTGCGTGGCCGGCCGCGAGCAGGAGGTCCGCGGCCGTCTCGACGAACCGGGTGGGACCGCACACGAACACGAGGGGCCGCTCCGCGGCGGGGATCGTGGATGCCGCCATCGTCGCGGCGTCGATCCGGCCGACGGGCCGAGATGCTCCCGGAGGGGCGGTTCGGGTGTAGACCCA
>VGAV01000217.1 GCA_016870695.1 Actinomycetota bacterium
GCCATCGCCGCACCCGCCGCCCGGGACGGAGCAGCAGCAGAGCGGTCGCCGCGCCCACACCCGCGAGGGCGACGGCCCCGGGAACCCCCTCCAGCCATGGCAGCTCCTGCTCCGCGGCTCCGGCACCCGTGTGGGCGACGGCCGCGATCCAGGCGGCGGGGACCCACGCGACGGCCACGAGGCCGTCGCGCAGCCACGGGAACGGTGCGATGCACGCCAACGCGCCGGCGATGGTGGCGGGCGCCGCGGCGACGTCGGCGAGGAGGTTCGCGCCGATGCCGAGCAGCGGCACGTGCGGGTCGATGAGGATGATGAGCGGCCCGCACGCCAGCTGTGCGGAGGTCGGCACCGCCAGGGCGAGTGCCAGGGATCGTGGCATCCATCTCTCCAGGCCCGCCGCGAGGGGGCGCGCCAGCGTCAGAAGGGCGCCGGTGGCAGCGGCGGACAGGGCGAAGCCGAGGGACAGGGACGTCCACGGGTCGACGATCAGCACGATCGTCACCGCCGCCGACAGCACGGCGACGCCGACCGCCGGTCGTCCGAGGGCCACGGCGATCATCGCGACGGCGGCCATCGTCGCCGCGCGGACGACGCTCGGCTCCGGGGTCACGAGAATGACGAAGGCGGCGAGGGCCGTCGCCGCCCCAACGACCCGGACGCCTCTCGGCGCCCCGCAGAGGGCGAGCAGCGCGAACACCGCCCCGACGACGATGGCGCAGTTCGCGCCGGAGACGGCGGTGAGGTGCGACAGCGACGTGGCGGTCATGGCCCGCTCCGTGGCCGGGTCGAGAGCGGAGGTGTCACCGACCGCCAGGCCCGGGACGAGGCCCGCCCCGGGTTCGGGAAGTCCCCGGGCGGATGCCACGAGCCCGTCGCGCAGGTTCTCGAACCAGCCCCACAGGCCCGTCGGGGCCGTCGCGCGCGAGACATCGGCCACGCGGAGCACGAGGACGGCGCGTTCAGGACCATCGGGGACGAAGGCCGTCCCCGCGACGACGAGGGGACTGCCCGGTCCGACGTCCGCGAGCGCCGGCCGCTGAGCCGCCGGGACGCCGATGCGGGCCGGGAAGCGGCCGCGGACATGCTCCCGTCCGGCCGCGATGTCCGTGGCGACGGCGTCGAACCAGACGTCGCCGCTGTCGGCGACGGTGAGTCTCCCGACGGCCGTGGCCTCGACGACGAGGTGCCGACCGCCGTCGACCTGCAGGGCCGCGACCGTCGCGCGGAGCGGCGCCACCGTCGTGACGGTGCACGCCGCGGCCGCCCCGCAGGCGGCGGCGACGACGACCACGCCCAGCGCGGCCCGCCGCCCGCGGAGGAAGACCGCCCCCGCGATCAGGGCGACGGCCGCCAGACCACCGCAGACCGCCGCCGCAGCGGGGACGGAGACCGCGACGGCGGCGGCCGTCCACGTGGTCAGGGCGACGACCACCGGGCGCAGACTGCGCCGGAGCAGCGCAGCGGGCACGCTCACACCCGCACCTTGTCGCGCAGCCCCGCGAGCATCTTCTCACCGATGCCCGGGACCGAGAGGAGGTCGTCGACGCTCGTGAAGCGACCGTTCTCCTCCCGCCAGGAGATGATCCGCTCCGCGATGGCGGGCCCGATCCGCGGAAGGGTATCGAGCTGATCGGCGGTGGCCGTGTTGAGGTCGATGGTCCCGGTGGCCGCCGCCCCTCCGCCGGCCGCCCCCGCCGCGCCGTCGAGACCGCCGCCGCCGGGGTGTGCTTCCGCCGCGGCCCCGAGGACGGGCACCGCGATCTGCTCGCCGTCGGACACCGCACGCGCCAGGTTGACCCCGGCCCGGTCGGCGTCGTCGGCGAACCCGCCCGCCGCCGCGACGGCATCCATCACCCGACTCCCCGCGGGCAGTCGGTAGAGTCCGGCCGCGCCGACCGCACCCGTGACGTGGACGTAGAGCCCAACCGTCGGAGCGTGGGCGGCGGATTCCGAGGGCGACGGGACGGACGTGACGACCTCGGCCCCCGTGGCGCCCCTCACCATGCCGATGACGACGACGACCGCGAAGGCCGCGAGCACGAGCACGATGACGGCGCCGACGCCCAGGCGTCTCCGAGCCGCAGAGGGCTCGGCAGCGTCGTCGGGACTCGTCATGCGAGCGAGGGTAGGCAGCGGCGCTCCCCCACCGGGTGCCGGTACCCCTCGGATGGGGACGGTCTCGACGATCCGCGGGGTGAGGAGACGAGAACGCACGTCGCCCCCGCCGTTCCGGGGAACGACGGGGGCGGACGGACGAAGCTCTACTTCGTGGAGAAGCTGACCACCTTCGGCGGGCGGACGACCGCGCGGACGATCTCGCGGTCGCCGAGCGCGCGGCGGACCTTCTCGTCCTGACGGGCGAGCGCCTCGAGCTCGTCGGCGCCGATCTTGGCCGACACCTGGAGGGTGCCGCGCACCTTGCCGTCGATCTGGACGACGGCGGTCACCGACTCCTCGACGAGCAGCGTCGGGTCGGGCTGACGCCAGGTGGCGAGCCCGACGAAGCCGGTGTAGCCGAGCGTCTGCCACATCTCCTCGGCCGTGTGCGGCGCGAACAGGTCGAGGGTCATCGCGATGACCTCGGCCGCCTCGCGGACGGCGGGGTCGCTCGTCCCCGCGGTGCCGTCGATCGCCTTGCGAGTGGCGTTGACCAGCTCCATCAGGCGCGCGACGACAACGTTGAACTTCGTCTGCTCGATCAGCCCGGGGGCGTCGGCCAGCAGGCGGTGCGTCACGCGACGCAGCCCCTGGTCGCCCTCAGCCCAGACCACGTCGGTCTCGCTGTCGACGTCGTGCGCGATGCGCAGGGCCCGGGCGAGGAACTTCGCCGCGCCCGTCGTCGAGACGTCGTTCCAGTCCTTGTCGTCCTCCACCGGTCCGGCGAACGCGAGCGCCACGCGCAGGGCGTCGGCGCCGTGGGCGTCGAGCTCCTCCTGGAAGAGCACGAGGTTGCCCTTGCTCTTGGACATCTTCGCGCCGTCGAGGATGACCATGCCCTGGTTGATGAGGCTCGAGAACGGTTCGGTGAACTCCACCAGGCCCATGTCGAAGAGGGCCTTGGTGATGAAGCGCGCGTACAGGAGGTGGAGGATCGCGTGCTCGACGCCGCCGATGTAGAAGTCGACCGGGCCCCACTTGGACGCCTCGCGCGCCGGGAACGGCTCGCTGTCGCTGTGCGGCGACAGGAAGCGCAGGTAGTACCAGGAGCTGTCGACGAACGTGTCCATCGTGTCGGGGTCGCGCCGCAGCGTCCGCCCCGTCTCGGGATCGGTCACCTCGACCCAGTCCGTCGCCGCGCCGAGGGGCGACGTGCCCTTGGGCTTGAGGTCGAGGCCCTCCACGGACGGAAGGACGACGGGCAGCTGATCCTCGGGGACCGGCACGATCGCGCCGTCCTCGTCGTGCAGCATCGGGATCGGGGTGCCCCAGTAGCGCTGACGCGAGATGAGCCAGTCGCGCAGGCGGTAGGTCTTGGCGGCCTTGCCCGTCCCGGATGCCTCGAGCTCCTCGATCATGCGGGCGATCGCGTTGCGCTTGGACAGTCCGTTCAGCGACCCGGAGTTCACCATGCGCCCGTCGCCGGTCAGGGCGACCCCGGTCTTGACCGGGTCGAGGTCGTCCTCGTCGCCGAGCGGGTCGATCGGCACGCCGTCGTCGTCGAGCTCGATGACCGGGATGGCCCCCGTAATGGGCGCGGTCGTGTCGACGACGACCTTCACCGGCAGGTCGAAGGCGCGGGCGAAGTCCAGGTCGCGCTGGTCGTGCGCGGGCACGGCCATGACCGCGCCGTGGCCGTAGTCGGCCAGCACGTAGTCCGCGGCCCACATCGGCAGCTTCTCGCCGTTCACGGGGTTGATCGCGTAGTGCCCGAGGAACACGCCCGTCTTGGGGCGATCGGTCGCCTGGCGCTCGATGTCCGTGGCGCGCTGGACCTGGGTGAGGTACGCCTCGAAGCTCTCCCGCACGCCCTGATCCGCGGATGCCGCCAGCTCGGCGGCCAGGTCGGACTCCGGTGCCACGACGAAGAACGTCGCGCCGTGGAGGGTGTCGGGGCGGGTGGAGAAGACCGTGATCTTCTCGTCGCGGCCCTCGATCTCGAAGGTGATGTCGGCGCCGACGGAGCGGCCGATCCAGTTGCGCTGCATCTGGATGACCTTCGACGGCCAGAACCCCTCGAGCTGGTTCAGGTCGTCGAGCAGGCGGTCGGCGTAGTCGGTGATCCGCAGGAACCACTGGGTCAGCTTCTTCTTGACGACCACGGCGCCGCTGCGCTCGCTCGTGCCGTCGGGCAGGACCTGCTCGTTGGCCAGGACCGTCTGGTCCACCGGGTCCCAGTTGACGAGCGCGTCCTTGCGGTACGCGAGGCCCTTCTCGTACAGCTTCTGGAACAGCCACTGGTTCCAGCGGTAGTACTCCGGGTCGCTGGTGTGCAGCACGCGGCTCCAGTCGAAGGAGACGCCGTAGTCCTTGAGGCTCGCCTTCTGCTGGTCGATGTTGGCGTAGGTCCACTGCACCGGGTCGGCGCCGCGCTTGATGGCGGCGTTCTCGGCGGGGAGGCCGAACGAGTCCCAGCCGATCGGGTTGAGGACGTTGTAGCCGCGGTGGCGCCAGAAGCGCGCCACGATGTCGGAGTACAGGTAGTTCTCGGCGTGGCCCATGTGGAGGTCGCCGGACGGGTACGGGAACATCGCGAGCACGTACTTGCGGGGGCGGGTGTCGTCGTCGCCGCCGGCGCGGAAGGGGTCCTTGTCGGCCCACGCGCGCTGCCACTTCGCCTGGATCTCGTGGGGGTCGAAGCCGCCCTCGGACGCGGTCGCGGTCGTGCTGTTCTGGGACACGGAGAAGCCAATCGTGTAAGTCGGGAGACCCCGGAGGGCCGTCTTCCAGGTTAGCGGACCCTCAGGTCACCACCCGGGCGGGACGGCGGCACCCAGCGCGGCCAGCGGCGCACGGGCCTTGATGCCCACCTCGGCCACCTCGGAGGCCGCGACCGAGCGCCACGTGATCCCTCCCCCGGCGCCCACGTGGGCGGCATCCGGAGTCGTCACGACACTGCGGATGACCATCGCCA
>VGAV01000218.1 GCA_016870695.1 Actinomycetota bacterium
GGTGCTGTCGCCGATCCAGGTGACCGCCAGCACCAGGGCGACGAGGGTCCCGGTGAAGACGACGGACCCGGCGACGTCGAAGCGGGGGTGGGCCCCGCCGGGCAGACGGGGCACCGCGATCGCAGCGAGGACGAGGGCGGCCACGCCCACGGGGATGTTGATCCAGAACACCCACGGCCAGCCCCAGAAGTCGGTGATCAGGCCGCCGACGACGGGACCGACGACGATCGCGACGGGGAACGCCGTGCCGATGACGGCCATGTAGCGCGGCCGCTGACGCGGACTGGTGACGCGGGCGATGATCGTCTGCGACATCAGCTGCAGCCCCGCCGAGCCGAGCCCCTGCAGTACGCGCGCGGCGATGAGCCAGCCGAGGTCGGGGGCGAAGCCGCAGGCGAGCGAGGCGACGAGGAACAGCACGAGCGCCGAGAGGAACACACGGCGCGGACCGACGATGTCGCCGAGCTTGCCAAGGACGGGGAGCATCACGGTGGCCGCGATCGTGTAGCCGACCATGATCCAGCTCATGTGCTCGAGCGCACCGAGCTGGCCGGCGATCGTGGCGAGCGAGGTCGAGACCACCGTGTGGTCGAGGGCGCCGAGAAACGACACCGACAGGAGTGCGGCGACGAGGATGCGCAGACGCGCGGGGGAGAGTGACATGCGTGGGGCGCCCGTACGACCGGGCGATCGACGCGACCGTGTGTGCCGCGACGGCTCCCTCACCGCGCGAACGGGCTCTGCGAACCCCGACGTCCCCTCCATCATACCCGACTTATGTCGAAATTCAACATTAGGGATCTGACGGGAGCTCATCGGCCGGCGATCCACGCCCGCCATCGCATCGGCGGTGAAGCCTCGGGCCACCACACACGAGGCACCGCGGCGATCGATCACTGCTAGGCTCGAAGCAATCGCCCCCCTCCCAAGCCTCTCGACGATGCTCAAATGGGAGGGGCCTTTTTTTGTCCTCCGGGGGGGAGTGATGGCAAGGAAGCCCGCAAAGAGCTGGGACGATCAGGTTCGACTCCTCGTGGATCGCGGCCTCGACGTGCCGGACGTCGATGCCTGCCGGAGATTCCTCATCGCGGAGAACTACTACCGGTTCGCGGGCTACGCCCGCTACTTCCAGAAGGCTCCGCACTACGGGGACGACAACTTCTTCGCCGGCACGTCCTTCGGTCAGATCAGCGCGATCTACGACGCCGATCACGCGCTCCGTGACGCGCTCGCATCGCAGCTCACCCGGGTGGAGCTCCTTCTCCGCAGTCATACTGCCCGCGCTGTCGTGGATGAGTGCGGACCCTACGAGCGTTACCTCCACGACGATTTCTATCTCGACTCCGCGGGCACGGAACCGACGGTGGACGCATGCCTTCGGGACATCAAGCGCTCGAAGGAGCGTCATATCCTCCGGTTCGGTGGCGGCGAGGACGATCTCAGACGGGAGCTCCCCGTCTGGTCCGCCGTGGAGGCCTGGTCCTTCGGAACGTTGTCCAAGTGCATCGAACGAGGTGGCAACGGCCGCCTCGTCGACCGGGTCGCGAGCAGCCTCGGCGTCGCACACGGGGGGTTCGCGTCGAGGGTGCGAGCACTGGTGTACCTCCGCAACCGATGCGCACACCACAGCAGGCTGTGGCATCACTCGGTGATCGACGCGGGTCCGACGCCGAACAACGTACGATCCAAGGCGAAGAGACTGGCGGGAGGCTTCGACCCTCGATCGATCCTCGACGTCGTCGCGTCGCTCGACGACATCGTCGTGCGCGCGTCCGGCGGTGCGCCCGTCCTGCCGACGCTCCTCGAGGCGCACAAGGCCCACACGGCGTTCTGGGACGGTCTTCGTACGCCCGTCAGCCCGAAGGATCATGTGGCGTGAACCCCCGCGACCCGAGGGGCCTCACCGGGTGCGGGCGCGGGGCCGCTGCCGGGCCCGCGCGACCGGGGGCGACGGCACGCGCTCGCCCACGACGTTGACGACCTCTCCGACACCCTCGATCACCAGCCGCACCTCGTCGCCCGGCTCGAGCGGCGGCGGGTCGAGCCGCCCCCGGCGCCCCCACAGCTCGCCGAGGCACCCGCCGTTGCCGACGGTCCCCGAGCCGAGCACGTCGCCGGGGACGACGATCGAGTTCCGAGCGGCGTAGGCCACCAGCTCGGGGAACGGCCATCCCATGTTCGACACCAGGTCCTCGCCGACCAGCTCGCCGTTCACGAAGAGCTCGGCACGGACCGCCAGAAAGCCCTCGGCGTCGACGAACGGCGCGAGCTCGTCGGCCGTGACGATCCAGGGCCCGAGCGTCATCCCGAAGTCCTTGCCCTTCGCGGGCCCGAGCCGCACCTTCATCTCCCGGGACTGCAGGTCGCGCGCGGACCAGTCGTTCATCACGGTGTAGCCGAAGACATGGGATGCCGCGGCGGTGGCATCCAGGTTCTCCCCGTCCGAGCCGGGCACGGCGCCGATCACGACCGCCAGCTCCAGCTCGACGTCCAGGCGCTGCGTCTCGGGGATCGGCACGACCTCCCCCGTCGCGCGGACGGTGTGCGGGTTGGTGAAGTAGAACGTCGGCGCCTCGTACCACTCGGGCACGACCTCGCTCTTGCCGTCGACGGAGGCGCTGACGCCCTCCACGTGCTCCTCGAAGGCCACGAAGTCGCGGATCGACGCGGGCACGAGCGGGGCGAGCAGCCGCACCTCCGCCAACGGCCGGGAACGGGCGCCCTCGCGGCGCGCGAACAGCGCGTGGGCGGCATCCAGGCCCTGCGCCAGCACCTCAGCGACCCGGAGGCCGTCGGGGAAGGGCACGACGTCGTCGCCGACCACGAACCCCTCCCCCACGTCCGCGCCGTCGACCCAGCGCGCGATCCTCACGCGTGCACCCGTGTGCGCAGCAGCTCGGCGGCGTTGCCGCCCAGGATGCCGGCGGTCTGGGCATCCGTCAGCCCCGCCCCCCGGACGAAGGCGACCGGGTCGTCGAGACCCATGTCGAACGGGAAGTCGCTGCCGAGCAGCACCCGGTCCGCGCCGGCCGTCTCGACGAGCCAGCTCAGCGCCCGCTCGTCGTGCACGACGGTGTCGAACCACAGCTTCGCCAAGTACGTCGACGGGGCGTGCGCGCAGCCGTGCGCCTCGGGGCGCACCGCCCACGCCCGATCGGAGCGTCCAATCGCCGTCGGCAGATACCCGCCGCCGTGGGCGGCGACGATGCGGAGCCCCGGATGCCGGTCCAGCACGCCCGCGAAGATGAGATGCGACAGAGCGACGGCGTTCTCCGTCGGCTGGCCGACCGTGTTCGACAGGTAGAAGCGGTCGAGCCGCTCGTCCAGCGAGCAGCCGAAGGGGTGCAGGAACACGACCGCGCGCAGCTCCGCCGCCCGCGCCCAGAAGGGCTCGAGCCGCTCGTCGCTGAGCTCGACGTCGCCCGCGAAGGAGGAGATCTCCACGCCGGCGAGACCCCGCCCGAGCACGGCGTCATCGAGGGCGTCGACGACGAGATGCGGGTGCTGCAGCGGCACGGCGCCGAGGCCGACGAGGCGGTCGGGCGCGAGCGCCACGTGCTCGGCGATGAGGCGGTTGGCCTCCCCGGTCGTCCACGTCGCGAGGCCCTCGTTCGCCCACGGGTAGAAGTGGTTCGGGGACGGGCTCACCCACTGGCGGTCGACGCCCTGCGCGTCCATCGCCGCGAGGCGCGCGGCCACGGAGGTGAGGCGCGGGAAGCGCTCCCCGATCATCCGGCCCGAGGCCTGCAGGCTCGCGAGGCCGTTGCGCCGCAGCTCGAGGTCGGCGGCCGCCTGCACCTCCTCCGGCACCCGCCGCTCGACCTCCGCGTGCAGAGCGGGCATGAGCAGATGCGCGTGGACGTCCGTGACCTCGCCCCCGCCCGGCGTCCCGGCGTCGGTCCCCGTCGGCCGGAGGCCGTCGACGGTCCCGGTCATGCGCGGGCCGCCGTCAGCTGTGCGACACCGAACATGAGGCCGCCCATGTCGGCGTCGCGGACACCGTCGAGCTGCCACTGCCCCAGCTGTACCGAGGCGTCGACGATCGCCTTGGCTCGTGCGACGCGACGCGCGTGGAAGTCGTCCCAGAGCTGCTGGTCGACGGCATCCCGGGTCACGAGCAGCTCGCTGAGCACCGCCGCGTCCTCGAGGCCCTGGGCGGCGCCCTGCGCGATCGTGGGCGGGCAGCTGTGGGCGGCGTCGCCGATCACCACGGCGCGGCCGCGGTTCCACGGGGCGTCGACGAGGTGCCGCGTGAACCACGTGTAGTTCGCGTCGGCGCCGGCCTCGATGTCGGCGCGGATGTGGTTCCACGGGCCGTCGTAGGCCCGGGACTGCTCCACCATGATGCGCCGCGCCTCCTCCGGCGAGACGTGTGAGCGGTCCTGCGCCGCCTCCACGAGGAAGGCGTACATGGTGTCGTCGCCGGTGGGCGTGTAGCCGGCGATGTACATGGGCCCGCCGTAGTACAGCTCGCTGCGGTCGACGTCGGGCGGCAGCGATACGAACGTCCGCCAGATGCCCATCCCCGTCTGCTCGGGGGACACCTGGATGCCGATCATCTCGCGCACCGCGGAGTGCAGGCCGTCTGCGCCGACGAGCAGGTCGAACGTCCCCGCCGGGTCCCCGTCGACGTCGATGGCCACGCCGTCGCCGGTCTGCTGCACGCCCGTGACCCGGTGGCCGAAGTGCACGCGCGCACCGTGGGACTCCGCGGCATCCAGGAGGATTCGGGCGAGGTCCGGACGGGACATGCCCATCGTGGAGGGGTAGTCGGGGCCCCCGGTCTTCAGGTCGGGCAGGGCCGCCACCACGGGGGCGCCGGGGCCGGGAGCGCGCAGGTTGAGCCCCTCGAAGGCCTTGCCGGCGGCGGCGACCTCGTCCCACACGCCGAGCTCGTCGAACACGCGCAGCGCATTGCCCTGCAGCGTGATCCCGGAGCCGCGCGTGGTGAGCGCGGGCTGGGCGTCGTAGAGGTCCACCTCCACGCCGGCCTTCGCGAGGAAGATGGCGGTGGCGAGTCCGGCGACACCGGCTCCGGCGATCGCGACTTTCTGGACGGCGGTCATGTCA
>VGAV01000219.1 GCA_016870695.1 Actinomycetota bacterium
TGCGACGGCCAGGGCCATCGCCGGCGGCAGCGTCCGCGCGAGGTCGATGACGGTATCGAGGGCGGTCGACACGGTGATGCCGTCGTCGCTCTCCACCTCGCGAGGCATTCGACTGGTGTGGGCCGTGACATCGCCGTACGTGAGAGAACGGGATCGCCGCGCATCGAAGATGTGAATCGCGCGCGGGTGGCCGAAGATCGGCAGGCCCCGAAGGGCGGCCGCGGATTCGTGGGAGAAGACGGACGTCGGCCGCGTGAGCGCCAGGGCGTGAACACGGAGGAGATACCTGTCCCACTCCGGCAGTGCATCCCACGCCTCGTGCGGGGTGTACACGCCATGGCGCACCCGCCGCAGGGACGGGTCCTCGGCCGGGTATCGGGCGGCCGCTGCCGCGTCGGCCGCGAGCAGCAGGGGCGCGGGCGGTGGACGGAACGCGGAGGAATCGGCATCCATCGGACGAGGGTGGCATTTCGTCCCGCCGCGATGTCGGACCGGCGGTGATCTGTGGACAGCGTGGGGCAGTAAACGCTCGCTCGCGGTGGAAACGCCGTGTCACGGCGTTTCCACCGGCGGCGAGCGTTTACTGGCGAAGGACCAGCGGGCGTGCGGGCGGGGGCAGCGGCAGGGGCGGACAGGCAGGGGCGGACAGGCAGGGGGAGGGAGGGATGCCGGGAGGGCCGACGTCGCGTATGATGAGGAGGTTGCGTGCTTCGGCGCGTGACGACCGCTGCCCGGATCCGCCGGGTCTGCGGGAGAGCGCGGGCATCCGCCCCCGCTCGAGGAAAGGAAGAGGAAATGGCACCCAAGAAGAAGGTGACCGGCCTGATCAAGCTCCAGATCAACGCCGGTGCTGCCAACCCGGCGCCGCCGATCGGTCCGGCGCTCGGTCAGCACGGCGTCAACATCATGGAGTTCTGCAAGGCGTACAACGCCGCGACTGAGTCGCAGCGCGGCAACGTCATCCCCGTGGAGATCACCGTCTACGAGGACCGCAGCTTCACGTTCATCCTGAAGACGCCCCCGGCCGCTGAGCTCATCAAGAAGGCCGCCGGCCTGCCCAAGGGCTCGGCCACTCCGCACACCGTCAAGGTGGGCAAGCTCACCAAGGAGCAGGTGCGCGAGATCGCGACGACCAAGCAGCCCGACCTGAACGCCAACGACATCGAGGCCGCGGCCAAGATCATCGCCGGCACCGCCCGCTCCATGGGCATCACGGTCGAGGACTAAGGGGAGAAGAACATGGCTACCAAGTCCAAGGCATTCCGGGCCGCCGCCGAGAAGATCGCGCCCGACACGTACTACACCCCCGCCGACGCCGTCGCCCTCGCCAAGGAGACCGGCTCGAAGAAGTTCGACTCGACCGTCGAGGTCGCGCTGAAGCTCGCGGTGGACCCCCGTAAGGCGGACCAGATGGTCCGCGGCACGGTCATCCTGCCCCACGGCACGGGTAAGACCGCGCGCGTCATCGTCTTCGCCAACGGCCCCGCGGCCGAGGCGGCCCTCGCCGCCGGTGCGGACGAGGTCGGCGGCGCCGAGCTCATCGAGAAGGTCGCCGGCGGCTACACCGCGTTCGACGCGGCCGTCGCCACGCCCGAGCTCATGGGCCAGGTCGGTCGCCTCGGTAAGGTCCTCGGACCCCGCGGCCTCATGCCGAACCCCAAGACCGGCACCGTGACCCCCAACCCGGCCAAGGCCGTCGAGGAGATCAAGGGCGGAAAGATCGAGTTCCGCGTCGACAAGCACGCCAACGTGCACTTCGTCGTCGGCAAGGCCTCGTTCTCGGCCGAGCAGCTCGACGAGAACCTCGCCGCCGCGCTCGAGGAGATCGTCCGCCTCAAGCCGTCCAGCTCGAAGGGCCGCTACATCCAGAAGGGCGCCGTCTCGACCACCTTCGGTCCCGGCATCCCGCTGGACGTCAACGCCATCGCGTAACGCTCCGCGTCCGAGAACCCCGTCGTGCCCTGTGCGCGGCGGGGTTCTCGCATGAACGGACCTGCAACACGGCGTCATCCGGGAAGACCTGGATGCCAGGACGTGTTGTGCTTGCATGTGCGCGTCGCGCACATCTCACCCCTGCCCCGCAATCCCACAGGAACAGCCATGCCCCGTCGCCGTTTGTCCGTCCTTGCCGCAGGCCTCGCCGCTGCCGCCCTCACCCTCACCGCGTGCAGCGGGGGATCGTCCGAGTCCGGCTCCGCCGCCGCGGGCGAAGACCTGGGCCTGGTGAGCTCCGGCACCCTGACCGTCGCCACCGAGGGCACCTATCGTCCCTTCTCGTACCACGACGAGACCGGCGAGCTGGTCGGCTTCGACGTCGAGATCGCCGAGGCGGTCGCCGAGAAGCTCGGTCTCGACATCCGCTTCCAGGAGACCCAGTGGGACGCGATCTTCGCGGGTCTCGACGCGGGTCGCTTCGACGTCATCGGCAACCAGGTCTCCATCAACGCCGAGCGCCAGGAGAAGTACCTCTTCAGCGAGCCGTACACCGTCTCGCGCGGTGTCATCGTGACCACCGAGGACGACGACTCCATCTCGAGCTTCGCCGACCTCGCGGGAAAGACCACCGCCCAGTCGCTCACCAGCAACTGGTACGAGCTCGCCACCGACAGCGGCGCGCAGGTCGAGGCCGTCGAGGGC
Organism: Actinomycetota bacterium; assembly: GCA_016870695.1. Taxonomy (GTDB): domain Bacteria; phylum Actinomycetota; class Actinomycetes; order Actinomycetales; family Microbacteriaceae; genus Microbacterium. Next base: position 2,638 of record VGAV01000219.1, read on the forward strand.
TGGGCCCAGGCGGTCGCCCTGCTGCAGCAGGGACGCGTGGATGCCACGGTGAACGACCAGCTCACCTACCTCGACTACGAGAAGACGAACAGCCCGACCGGACTGAAGATCGCCGCCGAGACCGAGGAGACCTCGGACAGCGCCTTCGCGTTCACGAAGGACAAGCAGGCCCTCGCCGACGCGATCGACGGCGCGCTCGACGAGCTGCGTGCCGACGGCACGCTCGCTGAGATCAGCGAGAAGTACTTCGGGGCCGACGTCACGCAGTGAAGCGAGGGGCGTCCGAGAAGACGTCACGCAGTGAAGCGAGTGACGTCCGAAGGGACGTCACGCAGTGAAGCGAGGGGCGTCCGTCACGGACACGCTGTAAACCCCCGCACCGCATCCGCCTCTCCCGCCTAGCGTGGAGGGGCGGATGCCGCGTGCGGCGACGAGGAAGGAGGGGCATGGACGACATCTGGAGACTTCTGATCGACTCGTTCTGGCCCATGCTGCTGGCGGGGCTGCGAGGGACGATCCCCCTGTCGCTCGCGTCGTTCGCGATCGGTCTCGTCATCGCGTTGGCGATGGCCCTGCTGCGGCTTTCACGCAACATCGTGCTGTCGGGCTTCGCGCGCTTCTACATCTCGATCATCCGCGGCACGCCGCTGCTGGTGCAGCTGTTCGTGATCTTCTACGGCCTGCCCGCCATCAACGTCACGATCGATCCGTTCCCGGCCGCCGTCATCGCGTTCTCGCTGAACGTCGGCGGGTACGCGGCCGAGGTCATCCGCGCCGCGATCCTCTCGGTGCCCCGCGGGCAGTGGGAGGCGGCGCACACCGTGGGCCTGTCCCCGCGCAAGACGCTCACCCGCATCGTGCTGCCGCAGGCGGCCCGCGTGTCCGTGCCGCCGCTGTCGAACACCTTCATCTCCCTGGTGAAGGACAGCTCCCTGGCATCCCTCATCCTCGTCACCGAGCTGTTCCGGCAGGCGCAGAACATCGCGGCGTTCTCGTACGAGTTCATGGCCGTGTATCTCGAGGCCGCGTTGATCTACTGGCTGTTCTGCCTCGTGCTGTCGTCGGGGCAGAGCGTGATCGAGAGGAGGCTGGACCGCTATGTCGCACGCTGACGATCCCCTCACGCCCGCCGTCCCGGCCGACGAGACGCCGCTGCTGCGGGTCCGCGGCCTGGAGAAGAGCTTCGGCGCGAATCGCGTGCTGGACGGCGTCGACCTGCAGGTGAACCGCGGGGACGTGCTGGTGCTCATCGGCCCCTCGGGCTCGGGCAAGACCACGGTGCTGCGGTGCCTCAACGGGCTCGAGACCCCGGACCGGGGCGAGGTCGTCTTCGACGGCGGCCCCGCGGTGGACTTCGGCGCGAAGGTGTCGAAGACGGACCGCAACGCGCTGCGCGACCGCTCCGCGATGGTCTTCCAGCACCACAACCTCTTCCCGCACCTCACGGTGCTGCAGAACGTGACTGAGGGGCCGATCCAGGCGCACGGCGTGCCCAAGGCCGAGGCGGTCGCCCGTGCGGAGCGTCTGCTCGACCGCGTCGGTCTCGCCGAGAAGCGCGACGCGTATCCGTTCGAGCTGTCCGGCGGCCAGCAGCAGCGGGTCGGCATCGTCCGCGCGCTCGCTCTGGAGCCGCAGCTGCTGCTCTTCGACGAGCCGACGAGCGCCCTGGACCCGGAGCTCGTCGGCGAGGTGCTGTCGGTGCTCCGCGAGCTCGCGGACGAGGGGTGGACGATGGTCATCGTGACCCACGAGCTGCAGTTCGCCCGCCAGGTCGCCGACGAGGTGCTGTTCTTCGACGACGGTGTCATCGTCGAGCGGGGAGCCCCGGAGAAGCTGTTCACCCATCCCGAGAAGGACCGGACCCGCCGGTTCCTCGACCGCATCCTGCGCCCCCTGGACTGAGCCATGTCACGACTGACCCGTCTTCTCGGGATCGACGTCCCCGTCGTCCTCGGCCCGTTCGGCGGGCTGTCGTCCGTAGCGCTGACCGCGGCGGTGAGCGAGGCCGGCGGCCTCGGCTCGTTCGGCCTCTACGGTTACACGCCGGACCGCATCGCCGAGACGGTCGCCGCTCTCCGCGCCGCGACCGCCCGCCCGATCGCGGTCAATCTGTGGCTGCCCCGCGGCGACGAGGTGGTTCCGGCCGAGGTCGACCTGCGTCCCCACCTCGACGCCCACGCGGGGCTGTTCGCCGACGCCGGCGCGGAGGTTCCTGTCCCGCCGTCGGCATTCATGCCGGACGTCGAGGCGCAGCTGGACGCCGTCCTCGAGGCGCGTCCGCACGTCCTCAGCGTCGTCTTCGGGGTCCCGGATGCCGCCACCCTCTCGCGCGCCCGGGATCGCGGCATCCGCGTCGTCGGCACCGCCACCTCGGTGGCCGAGGCCGTCGCGCTCGACGAGGCGGGCGTGGACGCGATCGTGGCGACCGGGG
>VGAV01000220.1 GCA_016870695.1 Actinomycetota bacterium
CGCGCCGCCTTCAAGCGGCGGTCCGCGTCGGGGTTGCGGTCCACCCACGCGCGGGGCTGCGGGAGGGTGTCGCTCGGTACGCGATCCGGCGGCAGCTCGCCGGACTGGCGTCCTTCGACGATGGCGTTCCACCAGCGGTCGAGCTGCGTCCGGCTGGCGCGTCCGGTGAACTCCTTGATCCCGGCGAGGGCCTGCTTGCTCTGCGGGTCGGCGATGACGGCGGCCACGAGGGCCCGGTCCGGAACCAGACGGCCGGGGGCGATGTCCTGATCGCGCGCGTAGTCCTCGCGCGCCTGCCAGAGGGCGCGGGCGACGGCCAGCGAGCGACGTCCGCGCACGGCGTGCAGGCCGCTCAGACGGCGCCAGGGGTCCTCGCGCGGAGGCTTGGGCTGCCGCTCGAGCACGGCCTGGAACTCCTGACGCGCGAACTCCGTCTTGTCCTGCTCGGCCAGCTCGGCAGCGAGGGCGTCGCGGACGTCGACGAGGTGCTCGACGTCGAGACCCGCGTACTCGAGCCACGACGCGGGCAGCGGGCGCGTCGACCAGTCCGCGGCGGAGTGCGCCTTGGCGAGGGTGATGCCGAGGGTCTCCTCGACGACCGCGCCGAGACCGACGCGCTCGTGACCGAGCAGGCGCGCGCCCAGCTCGGTGTCGAAGATGCGCGGCGGCTCGAGGCCGCGCTCCCGGAGGGAGGGGAGATCCTGGCTGGCGGCGTGGAACACCCACTCCTCGTCGCCGATGGCGTCCTGCAGCGGAGAGAAATCGTCGATGGTCGACGGGTCGAAGAGGAACACGCCCGCGCCGCGGCGGAACACCTGGATGAGGTACGCCCGCTGCGAATAGCGGAAGCCGGACGCGCGCTCGACGTCGACGGCGACGGGGCCGGTCCCGCCCGCCAGGGCGTCGCACGCGGAGGCAAGGCCCTCGGCGTCCTCGATGACGATGTACTCAACCACGCGTGGGCCTCCGGGCTCCGAATACCGCGACGCCCTCGGACCCCGGGGGGAGGCCGGCGAGCATGCAGACGAGTTCCGCCCACGCCTCGAGGTGAGGACGGAAGGGACCGCGCGGCGACCATGACGCGCGAAGTTCGATCTGCGACCCGTCCCCCTGGGCCGCGAGGGTGCCGAAGCCCGTGGACAGCGTCTTGGTCGCCGTACCCGACTCGGAGTGGCGCTCCGCCCCCCGCGAGTCGAGGGCGTCGACGAGCCACGACCAGGCCACGTCCGCCAGCAGCGGGTCGATCCCGATCTCGGGCTCGAGCGGCGCCTGCGCGAAGCAGACGATGCGCCATGCCCCGCCCCACGGCTCGGGCTCCTCCGGGTCGTGCAGGAGGATGAAGCGCCCGGTGCCGAACGGGGAGTCGGTGGCGTGCTCCTCGGGGCGCACGTCCCCCGCGAGCGCGAGGGAGAACGGCGCGAGGCCGGACGGCGAGGGGATCTCGCGGACGACGAGGTCGTCGCGGAACATCGTCTCTCGCAGCTCCTCCACCGCCCGGGCGAAGGGAGTGGACGCCTCCGGTGGGCGCAGGTCATTCACGGCAGCAGACTAGAGTGAGGCCTCGATGAACGCTCCCAGGCGCGCCGCGACGGGCGGCGCCTCGCACCCTTCGGCCGGGCTCATCGGGGTGTCCTTGACCCTGCTGAGCCTCGCGCTCGGGTCCGCGCTCACCGCACTCGGGGCCATCTCCCTCCGCATGGCCCGTCGTGTCGTCACGCCGGCCGCGCGCATCCCGAACGTCCGGATGATGGCCGTGGATGCCGCTGCGCAGACGGTCCGGATGGAACGCACCGCCGACACGGAGCTGCCCGGGCGATACGGCCTCTTCACGACGGGCACTCTGGACTACCTCCGCGTGGGGTCGGTGGTCGGAGCGGACGACACCACCGTCACGCGGAAGCTCCTCACGCACGTCCCCGCCGACGCCTCGCTCGCCCCCGACGCCGCGTTCAGCGGGTGGTACTTCGACGAGCCCGAGCAGCTGCACCTCCCCTTCCGCGCGGCGCTGATCGGCGCGCCGAGCGGCCCCTGCCCCGCGTGGGTGTTCCCCGCGGAGCGGGAGAGCGACGTCTGGGTCGTGCAGGTGCACGGGCGCGGCACCACGCGCGCCGAGACGCTGCGGGCCGTCCCGGTGTTCCACGAGCTCGGCATCACCAGCCTGGTCGTCTCGTACCGGAACGACGGGGAGGCCCCGCGGAGCCGGACGGGCACGTACGCCCTCGGGGCGACGGAATGGCGGGACGTGGATGCCGCCATCGCCTACGCCCGCCGCAACGGCGCTCGACGGGTCGTCCTCATGGGCTGGTCGATGGGCGGCGCGATCGCCCTCCAGGCCGACCTGCAGTCCCCGCATCGCGACGTCATCGCCGGTCTCGTCCTGGAGTCGCCCGTCGTGGACTGGCGCACGGTGCTGGACTATCAGGCCCGGCTGCTGAAGCTGCCGCCCCTCGTCTCCGGTCTCGCCCGGCAGATGGTCGGGTCCGACTGGGGCGTGCCGCTCGTGCGCAGCGGCGCAGCCATCCCCTTCGACCGCCTCGACGTCGTCGCGCGGGCCGATGAGCTGCGGCATCCCGTCCTGCTCCTGCACAGCGACGACGACGGGTTCGTGCCCGCGGACGCGTCGCACCGTCTCGCGGCCGCGCGCCCCGATCTGGTGCGGATGGAGACGTTCACCGTCGCGCGCCACACGAAGCTCTGGAATTACGACGAGGACCGCTGGTCCGAGGCGATCCGCTCGTGGGTGCGCGGACAGGGATTGGACCGCCCGGCGGACGACTGATTCCGGATGCCGCCGGTCAGGCGCCGCGCTTGGCGCGCACCTGACGCTTGGCGCGCATGAGCATGCCGGTCATGCCGGCGATCCGGAGCGGGCTGACCGCGCGGGTCAGGCCGATGCTCTGCGGGAAGTCGTCGGGGACGGCGAGGACCTCGTCCGCGGTGAGCCCCGTCAGGCCCTGAGCCAGGATGCTGGCGAACCCGCGCGTCGTGGGGGCCTCGGCCGGGGCCGTGGCGTGCATCGCGACGCGGTCGTCGTCGTCGACGTCGATGACGATGTAGACGGGGGACTGGCACTCGGCCACGCGTTCGCACATCTCGGGGTGGTCGGCGTACTGCGCCGGCACCTCGGGCAGCTCCTGCGAGAACTCGAGCAGCAGCTGCAGGCGGTCGGGCTCGTCGAGCTCGAGGAACTCCTCGCGGATCTCGGCGAGGCGGGCGGGGAGGACGGTCTCGGACATCTCCGCCATCCTCCCACGCCCGCGATGCGGCGGCGCGATCGCCGTCGAGCCGCTTCGCTCAGCGGCGTCGTCCTCTGGCCGCTTCGCTCAGCGGCCGGGGACCTCGCCGGGCTCCGCGCCGGAGACGATCGGCACGCGCACCGCGCTGCCCCACTCGGTCCAGGACCCGTCGTAGTTGCGCACGTCGTCGAAGCCGAGCAGGTGCTTGAGCACGAACCAGGTGTGGCTCGACCGCTCGCCGATCCGGCAGTAGGCGACGACGGAGTCGCCGTCCTTCAGACCCGCGCCCTCGCGGTAGATGGCATCGAGCTCCTCGCGCGACTTGAAGCCGCCGTCCTCGGCGACGGCCTTCGCCCACGGCACGCTCTGCGCGGTGGGGATGTGGCCGGCGCGCAGAGCGCCCTCCTCGGGGTAGGCGGGGGCGGAGGTCCGCTCGCCCGAGTACTCCTCCGGGGAACGCACGTCGATGAGAGGGTTGCCGAGGTGCGCGAGCACGTCCTCCTTGTAGGCGCGCAGCACGGAGTCGTCGCGCTCGACGACGGGGTAGTCCGTCGGCTCTGGGGTCGTGGCATCCGTCGTCAGGGGGCGGCCCTCGGAGATCCACTTGTCACGTCCGCCGTCGAGCAGGCGCACGTCCTCGTGCCCGAAGAGCGAGAACACCCACAGGGCGTAGGCGGCCCACCAGTTGTTCTTGTCGCCGTAGATGACGACCGTGTCGTCGCGGGAGATCCCCTTCCGGCTGAGGAGCTTCGCGAAACCCTCGCCGTCGACGTAGTCGCGGACGACCGGGTCGTTCAGCTCGGTGTGCCAGTCCACCTTGACGGCGCCAGGGATGTGGCCGGTCTCGTACAGCAGGACGTCCTCGTCGGACTCGACGACGACGAGACCGGGCGTCCCGAGTCGTTCCTGCAGCCATTCGCCGGTCACGAGCCGGCCGGGCTCCGAGTACGCGGCGAACTTGGGGGACGTGGTGTCGAACTCGACGGTCACGGAGGGCTCCTCGGTCGGTGCGGCGGTGATCGCGGCGTAGGGTGGACACCGCACCAACGACCCTAGGACCGCCCGTGGGTGCACGCACCCCTCCCGTAAGACTGCGACACAGGACGGCCATGACCTCTTCGCCCGCGACGACCGGCCTCATTCACCTCGTCGACCGCGATCCCGCCGTCTCGGGTGCCGAGATGGTCGACGCGCTCGTCCCGCCGCCCCAGTTCGACGGCGCGACGTTCGACTCCTACCGCGCCGACCCGGCGTACCCGTCGCAGCAGGAGGCCAAGGAGCTGCTGCAGGCCTTCGCCGGCGGTGCCTCGGCCCCGGTGAAGAAAGTCGGCTTCTTCCGTCGCGCGGAGAAGACGCCGCCGGTCAAGCCCGGTGTGTACCTCGATGGCGGGTTCGGCGTCGGCAAGACCCACCTGCTCGCCTCGATCTACCACGCGATGCCCGCCCGCCGGAAGTACTTCGGGTCGTTCATCGAGTACACGGCGCTTGTCGGCATCCTGGGGTACGCCAAGGCGGTGGAGTTGTTCCGCGGGTCGGATCTGCTGTGCATCGACGAGTTCGAGCTCGACGACCCCGGCGACACCATGGTCATGACCCGGCTGCTCGGGGAGCTCGTGGCATCCGGCACCAAGCTCGCCGCCACCTCGAACACGCCGCCCAACGCTCTCGGCGAGGGGCGCTTCGCCGCGCAGGACTTCCTGCGCGAGATCCAGTCGATGTCCGACAGCTTCCGGACCATCCGCATCGACGGCACCGACTTCCGTCAGCGCGCGATCGACGGCGAGGCGCGCGTCCTCTCGGACGCGGACTACCGCGACGCCGTCGACGGCGCG
>VGAV01000221.1 GCA_016870695.1 Actinomycetota bacterium
ACCGCGAGTTCGCGGAGGTCCTCGAGACGCACGCGGACCACACCGTCATGCTCGACGTCTTCGGCGCCCGCGAGGACCCTGTGCCCGGCGTGACGGGAGAGCTCGTCAGCGGCGCCTTCGCCGACCCCGCCCACGTGCACTACGTGCCGGACTGGCAGCAGGCCGCCGACTACACCGCCTCCATCGCACGTCCCGGCGACTACGTCATCACCCTCGGCTGTGGCAACGTCTACCAGCTCATCCCGCAGGTCCTCGACGCGCTGGCGCGCACGAACGGCGCGGCGGTCTGAGCCATGGACCGGCCCTCGCCCCTGCCCACCCCGCCCGCGGCGGAGCGCCGGGCTCCCGCCCCGGCACAGGAGGCGAGGCCGTCGGCATCCGTTCGTCCGGATGATCCGGCCCCGTCCCGTCCGGCCGTCGCCCCGGCGGACCGGGCCGTCCCCCGGGAGACCCCGGTCGATCCGGAGACGGATGCCACGGGCACGAGCCTGCGCGACGTGTGGCGGGCCTCACGGGCCCGGCGCCGCGCCCTCCGGGCCGAGGTCAAGCGCTTCACGGTCCGGCAGCGCCGGCGGCGGCGCGTCTGGATCGGCGTCGGCGTCGCCGTGCTGGTGACCGTCCTGGGCACCGCGGGTGCGGCCTACAGCCCGCTCTTCGCCCTGGAACGCGTCGAGGTGGTCGGCACGTCGCAGCTGGACGCGGTCGCGGTGACGGCGGCGCTCGACGACCAGCTCGGCACGCCCCTGGCGCTCGTGGACGACAGCGCTGTGAAGGCGGCGCTCGTGCGGTTCCCGCTCGTGGAGTCCTACACCCTCGAGGCGCGTCCGCCCCACGACCTCGTCGTGCGCATCGTGGAGCGCACCCCGGTCGGCGCGATCGAGTCCGATGGCGTCTTCACGGTCGTGGATGCCGCCGGCGTGGCGCTCTCGACCTCGTCCCAGGCCCCGCCGGGCGTGCCCCTGCTGCGGGTCGACGGCGGCGCCGACTCCACCGCGTTCCGCGCGGCGGGCCGCGTGGTGCGCGCGCTGCCCGACGGCATCCGGTCCCAGGTGGCGGAGGTCACCGCCACGACGGCGGACGACGTCGCGTTCACCCTGACCGGCAGCGGGTCCCGCGTGGTGTGGGGGAGCGCGGACGAGTCGGCGGAGAAGGCCGTCGTCCTGAACCTCCTGCTGCAGAAGAGCCCGCCGCAGGCCGGTCGCGAGTACGACGTGACATCCCCCGAGGCCGGCGTCGTCCGCGGATAGTCGGGGCGATGTTCCGACACGCCGCGTGTCGATCGGTCGGGGCGGGAAGCGCCGCCTACCTTCGAGCTAAGGAATTGCATACCGGGCAATTCTTTAACCCTCAACATGAGGTTTAGAGTTTCGGGTTCGGGGATAACGGAGGCCGGCATGAGCCACAACCAGAACTACCTCGCCGTCATCAAGGTCGTCGGTGTGGGCGGAGGCGGCGTCAACGCCGTCAACCGCATGATCGAGCTGGGCCTGCGCGGCGTGGAGTTCATCGCGATCAACACCGACGCGCAGGCGCTGCTGATGAGCGACGCGGACGTCAAGCTCGACGTCGGCCGCGAGCTGACGCGCGGCCTCGGCGCCGGTGCGGATCCCGAGGTGGGCCGTCGTGCCGCCGAGGACCACGCCGAGGAGATCGAGGAGGCGCTGCGCGGCGCCGACATGGTCTTCGTCACCGCGGGCGAGGGCGGCGGGACCGGCACGGGCGGCGCGCCCGTCGTCGCCAAGATCGCGAAGTCGATCGGCGCCCTCACCATCGGTGTGGTCACCAAGCCGTTCTCCTTCGAGGGCCGTCGTCGCCAGAGCCAGGCCGAGGGCGGTGTGGCCCGCCTGAAGGAGGAGGTCGACACCCTCATCGTCGTCCCGAACGACCGTCTGCTCGAGATCAGCGACCGCGGCATCTCGATGATCGAGGCGTTCGCCACGGCCGACCAGGTGCTGCTCGCCGGTGTCCAGGGCATCACCGACCTCATCACGACCCCCGGCCTCATCAACCTCGACTTCGCCGACGTCAAGTCGGTCATGCAGGGCGCGGGTTCGGCCCTCATGGGCATCGGATCGGCCCGCGGCGCGGACCGCGCCATCAAGGCCGCCGAGCTGGCCGTCGAGTCGCCCCTGCTCGAGGCCTCCATCGAGGGCGCCCACGGCGTGCTGCTGTCGATCCAGGGCGGATCCAACCTCGGCATCTTCGAGATCAACGACGCGGCCCAGCTCGTCAAGGAGGCCGCGCACCCCGAGGCGAACATCATCTTCGGAACGGTGATCGACGACACGCTGGGCGACGAGGTGCGCGTGACGGTCATCGCGGCCGGCTTCGACGGCGGCGAGCCCTCGCTGCGCATCGACGCCGTCGGTGCGGCGCGCCCGGCCGCGACCCCGGTCCTGCCGTCCATCCCCGCGGACGACGTGGCGCGCGACCTCGACGCCGCCGAGGAGCAGAAGGCGGCCACCGATCGCGGGACCGAGCGCACCCCCGAGCGCGCGCCCGAGCCGGCCCCGGTCGTCGCCCGCGTGCCCGAGAGCTCGTTCGACGGCTACGCCGACGACGACCTCGACGTGCCGGACTTCCTCAAGTAAGCCGCGCGGCAGCGAGCGGGTCCGGTTCCGACCGGGCCCGCTCTGCCGTCGAAGGAGACCCATGGATGCCACCCTCGCCGACCGGCTGGCCGACGTCGACGCCCGCATCGTCGAGGCCGCCCGTGCCGCGCACCGGGACCCCGCGGAGATCACCCGGATCGTCGTGACGAAGTTCCACCCCGCGGCGCTCGTGGCGGAGCTCCACGCGCTCGGCGTCCGGCACGTCGGCGAGAACCGTCAGCAGGAGCTGAGCGCCAAGCGGGAGGAGCTCGCGCATCTGCCCGGTCTCACCTGGCACTTCATCGGCCAGGCGCAGACGAACAAGGCCCGCGCGGTCCGCGCCGCGGCGGACGTCGTCCACTCCGTCGACCGCCCCCGGATCGCCGACGCGCTCGACGCGGCCGGCGGCGACGACGTCCTCGACGTGCTGCTGCAGGTGAATCTCACCGAGGACCCGGGTCGCGGCGGCGTCGCGCCCGCGGAGGTGGAGGCGCTCGCGACGCACGTGCACGCGCTCCCCGGGCTGCGCACGCGGGGCGTGATGGCCGTCGCCCCGCTCGACGAGGACCCGGCGCGCGCCTTCGAGAGGCTGCGCGCCGCCGCGGACACGCTGCGCACCGTCGACCCCGCCGCCGGGTGGATCTCGGCCGGCATGACGAACGACTTCCCGGAGGCGATCGCGATGGGCGCGACACACCTACGGATCGGCTCGGCAATCACGGGTCCGCGGCCCGTGCGCGGCTAGCCTCGAACCAGACGAGCGAACGGAGGATGCGATGTCGAACCCGCTCAAGAAGACGATGGTGTACCTGGGACTCGCCGACGAGGAGGAGACCTATGAGGAGCCTGCCGCGCAGCCGGTCGCTCGCAAGCAGCCGCAGCCGGCTGCTGTCGAGAAGACCGCGCCCGTGACGCCGCTGCACCGCCCCGCCGTGGTGCGTCAGCCGACGGCCGGACCGGTCAGCGAGATCCTGACCGTGCACCCCAAGCAGTACCGCGACGCTCAGACGATCGCCGAGAACTTCCGTGAGGGCATCCCGGTCATCATCAACCTGTCGCAGATGAGCGATGCGGACGCACGTCGTCTGATCGACTTCGCGAGCGGACTCTCGCTCGGACTGTACGGCCGCATCGAGCGGGTGACGAGCAAGGTCTTCCTGCTCTCGCCCGAGAACATCGCCGTCTCCGGCGACGGTGCGATCGCTCAGGCCGACCCCGAGGTCGCGCCGTTCGCGCAGCCGTAATCCTGTGGCCGTCCTGAGCCTGGTCGGCTCCATCCTCAGCACGCTCCTCTTCATCTACATCATCGTGCTGCTGGCGCGTCTCGTGCTGGAGTACATCCCGCTGTTCAACCGCGAGTGGCGCCCGCGCGGAGCGAGCCTGGTCGCGGCGGAGATTGTCTACACGGTCACCGACCCGCCCATCAAGCTCCTGCGCCGGGTCATCCCGCCGCTGCGCATCGGGGGCATCGCGATCGACTTCGCCTTCGCGATCACGATGTTCCTCTGCTTCCTGCTTCTGAGCGTCACCAGGTCCCTCGCGTCCCTGTGACGATCCGCCGCCGCCCTTCGACACCGGAGAAGGGCGGCGGCTATGCTGTTCCGAAGCGGTACGCCCCGGTGCGACACCCCCACAGTTCCGACTCAGAGCTCTCGAAAGAGGAAACACCATGGCACTGACCCCCGATGACGTCGTCACCAAGCAGTTCCAGCACGTGCGGTTCAAGGAGGGCTTCGACCCCGACGAGGTCGACGACTTCCTCGACGAGATCGTCGTCGAGTGGCGCAAGACCATCGCCGAGAACGAGGAGCTGAAGGCCAAGCTCGCCGCGTACGAGAACGGTGAGGCCGCTCCGGCCGCCGCCGCTGCTCCCGCCGCCGAGGAGCCCGCCGCCACCGAGGAGCCCGCCGCCGAGGCCCCCGCCGCCGCTGCGCCGGCCCCCGCCGCCGAGCCCGACACCGCTCCCGCCGCCGCCAGCGCCGGCATCATCGAGCTGGCTCAGCGCCTGCACGACGAGCACGTCGCCGAGGGCAAGGCGCAGCGCGACCAGCTCATCTCCGAGGCGCAGGCGCAGGCGGCATCCATCGTCGCCGAGGCCGAGCAGAAGGGCCGCGAGGAGCGCGCCCGTCTCGAGAAGGAGCGCACGACCCTCGAGGGTCGTATCACCGAGCTCCGCACCTTCGAGCGCGACTACCGTGCGCAGCTGCGTTCGTACATCGAGGGCCAGCTCCGCGACCTCGACACCTCGGCGTCCACCTCGGGCTCGACCCCGGTGTCGGCCATCGGCCTGTAAACCCTTTTGCGCAGTCGACCCCCCCTGCGTGCGGCGGCGGCCGGCATCCTCATCGCGATCCTCGCGGTGACGGTGCTGGCCGCCGACCAGTTCACCAAGATCCTCGCCATCGCGTCCCTGCCGCCCGAGCAGGTGGTGCCGATCCTCGGCGAGTTCCTGCAGTTCTATCTCGTCCG
>VGAV01000222.1 GCA_016870695.1 Actinomycetota bacterium
GGTCGCGCAGGACGGACACGCGACCGCGTACGACTGCCGCGCCTTCACCTGCGCGCTGCCCACGACCGATCCCGCGCAGCTGGCCTGACCTGCTCGGCGGCCTGGCCCCTGGGACCACGCCCCTCTGGTCCGCGCCCTGCGGCCTCGTCCACCGTCGCGGAATCGGAGGGAGGGGCTGAAATCGGATGCCGATGGCATCCTTATCCGAATCCGGCGCGCTGCTCCGATTCTGCGGCGCGGGCCGTGCGCGGGCCGGGCCTAGATCCAGCTGGGCAGCCAGTTGTGCAGGCGCCAGAACTCGTACGGCACGGGCAGGGCGGTCCAGACCGGGTACCAGAACGCCGAGATCACGACGCACGCGACGAGGAAGACCACGACGATCAGCTGGCCCGAGCGACGCGGCATGCCGCGCATCCCGCGGCCGACGTCGCGCAGCGCGAAGGCGAGGCCGAGCACGAGGAACGGCACCATCGCCACCGTGTAGAACTGGAAGATCGTGCGATCCGGGTAGAGCAGCCACGGCACGTACGTCGCCGCGAGTCCCACGAGGACGAGGGCGAACCGCCACTCCCGCACGAGCACGACGCGGACGAGCAGGTACACCGCGGCGGCGATGCCCGCCCACCAGATGAGCGGGTTGGGGATGCTCGAGACGGCCTCCGTGCAGCCGTTCGGCAGGAGGCAGCCGTTCTGCCCGGCGGCATCCTGATGCCACCACATCGACGTCGGCCGGATCAGCAGCGGCCACTGCCACGCGGGGCTGGCGTAGCTGTGCCCGCTCGTCAGGCCGACGTGGAACGCGTACATCTGCTCGTGGTACGCCCAGAGGTTCTGCAGCGGCAGCGGCACCCACGCCCAGAAGCCCTCGGCAGGGACCTCGTTGGCCCGCCCGAAGCCGCCGGTGGTCAGCAGCCAGCCCGACCAGCTCGCGAGGTACACCACGAGCGCGGCGGGCACCAGCAGCAGGAACGACACCGGCCCCTGCCGCAGGGCGGCGTCGACGGGCCACTGCACCACGCCCGCACGGCGGCGGGCGAGCGCGTCCGTGACGACGACGTAGAGGCCGACCGCGGCCAGGACGTAGAGCCCCGACCACTTGACGCCCGTCGCCGCGCCGGCGGCCAGGCCTGCGGCGACGAGCCACGGACGGTCCCACAGCACCGGACCCCAGGTCGGCGGCCCGTCCTCCCGCGCCGCGACGAGGGCGGCGGTCCGGTCTTGTGTGCGCCGCCGGTCGAGGATCACGAACCAGAACGTGAGCACGATGAAGAACGTCAGGAACACGTCCAGCAGCGCTGTGCGACTGAGGACGATCCCGAGGCCGTCGATGGCGAGGAGACCGGATGCCACCGAGGCGAGCACGATGGAGCCGCCCATGCTCCGCGCGACGAGGTAGACCAGCAGAACGGTCAGCGTGCCGAAGACCGCGGCCGAGATCCGCCACCCGGTGGACGTGTCGGGGCCGAACAGCCACATGCCCGCGCCGATGAGGATTCGGCCGAGCGGCGGGTGCACGACGTAGCTGCCGATGCCGGTGAACACGTCGGTGTCGCCCGCCGCGAAGCTCTCGTCGGCGCCGTCCGGCCACGTCGACGGGTACCCGAGCACCCACTGGCTCCAGGAGTCCTTGACGTAGTACGTCTCGTCGAAGACCAGCTGGTGCGGGTCGCCGATCCGGAACACCCGCAGCGCGAACGCGACGAGGGTAACGATCGCCGGGGCGAGCCAGCGCCAGAGCCGGACGCGACGGGGGTCGGCCCAAATGGCATCCCGCCACACGTCCAGCCGGCTCGGCTCCGTCGCGGACGGCAGGGTCTCGACGGGCGCGCTCACGGCCCCAGCATAGGGCGGGCAGGGGTGGGCGTCCCCGGCGGCCCGGGCCCGTCGGGGGAAATAGGGTGGGACCGTGATCATCCTCGCGGCGACGCCGATCGGCAACCTCGGCGACGCCTCCCGACGCCTCGTCGAGGCGCTGGAGAACGCTTCGGTCGTCGCCGCCGAGGACACCCGGACCACCCAGCGCCTCCTCGCCGCGCTCAAGATCGACAACCGCCCGCGTCTGATCGCCCTGCACGACCACAACGAGAAGGAGCGCGCCGGCGAACTCGTGGAGCTCGCGCGCGAGCAGGACCTGCTCGTGCTCAGCGACGCCGGCATGCCGACCGTCAGCGACCCGGGGTACGGCCTCGTCGCGGCGGCCGCCGCCGCCGGTGTCGTGGTGACCGTCCTGCCCGGACCGAGCGCCGTCATCACCGCGCTCGCCGTCTCGGGCCTGCCGACCGACAGGTTCGCCTTCGAGGGCTTCCCCCGGCGCAAGAGCGGGGACCGTCGCCGCGCGTTCGCCGAGCTGGCCGCCGAGCCGCGCACCCTCGTCTTCTTCGAGTCGCCGTCGCGCCTGGCCGCCACCCTCGAGGACCTGGCCGCGACCTTCGGCGCGGACCGTCGTGCCGCGGTGTGCCGCGAGCTGACGAAGTTGCACGAGGAGGTCCGGCGCGGTCCGCTGTCCGAGCTCGCCGCGTGGGCGGCCGAGGGCGTGCGGGGCGAGATCGCGATCGTCGTCGAGGGGGCGAGCGCGCGCGAGGTCGCCTTCCCCGACGCCGTGACGCAGGTGCTCGAGCTGGTCCGCGGGGGAACGCGCCTGAAGGAGGCCGCCGGCGAGGTGGCATCCCTCACCAACCATTCCTCCCGCGAGCTCTACCAGGCCGCCCTCGCTGTCAAGAACTGACCGTCTCCGCCGCCGCGCCGTCACCGGCGCCGCCGCCGCGCCGCCGCGCGACCGAGCGGCCTCCTCCACGGCCATACGGCCCCGTCACACGACCGAGCGGGTCGGAGCGCCCCCGTAGAATCCTGGAGTGACTTCCGGCCACTCCTTCTACATCACGACGCCCATCTACTACCCGAGCGACGTGCCCCACATCGGCCACGGCTACACCACCGTGGCGGTCGACACCCTCGCGCGCTGGCACCGCCAGGCCGGGGACGACACCTGGATGCTGACGGGCACCGACGAGCACGGGCAGAAGATGATGCGCGCGGCCGCGGCGAACAACGCCACGCCGCAGGAGTGGGTGGACAAGCTCGTCGGCGAGGCCTGGTTCCCGCTGCTGCGCACCCTGGACGTCGCCAACGACGACTTCATCCGCACGAGCCAGCCGCGCCACGAGGAGCGCGTCGCGAAGTTCGTGCAGGCCCTGTACGACCGCGGCTACATCTACGCCGGCGAGTTCGAGGCGCTGTATTGCGTCGGCTGCGAGGAGTTCAAGACCGAGGCCGAGATCGTCGACGGCGAGGGTCCCTTCGAAGGGCTGAAGGTCTGCGCGATCCACTCGAAGCCGCTGGAGCTGCTGCAGGAGAAGAACTACTTCTTCAAGCTCAGCGAGTTCCAGGACCGCCTGCTCGAGCTGTACCGGACCGTTCCGGACTTCGTCCGTCCGGACTCGGCCCGCAACGAGGTCGTCTCGTTCGTGAAGAACGGCCTGAAGGACCTCTCGATCTCGCGGTCGACCTTCGACTGGGGCATCCAGGTGCCGTGGGACCCCTCGCACGTCATCTACGTGTGGGTCGACGCGCTGCTCAACTACGCCACCGCCGTCGGCTACGGCACCGACCCCGAGGAGTTCGCCCGCCGCTGGCCCGCGTACCACGTGGTCGGCAAGGACATCCTCCGGTTCCACGCGGTGATCTGGCCCGCGATGCTCATGGCGGCCGGTCTCGAGGTGCCCCGCGGCGTCTTCGCCCACGGGTGGCTGCTCGTCGGCGGCGAGAAGATGTCGAAGTCCAAGCTCACCGGCATCGCGCCGACCGAGATCACCGACGTCTTCGGATCCGACGCGTACCGCTACTACTTCCTCTCCGCCATCGCGTTCGGCCAGGACGGCTCGTTCTCGTGGGAGGACCTCGCCGCCCGCTACCAGGCCGAGCTGGCCAACGGCTTCGGCAACCTGGCATCCCGGACCGTCGCGATGATCTCCCGCTACTTCGACGGGGTCGTCCCCGAGCCGGGCGCGGCGACCGAGGCCGACCTCGCGATTCAGAAGACGGTCCAGGATGCCGCCGCCCACGCCGACGCGGCGATCGAGCGGTTCCGCATCGACGAGGCCATCGCGGCCGTGTGGACCGTTGTCGACGCGCTCAACGGCTACATCACCGAGAACGAGCCGTGGGCCCTCGCCAAGGACGAGACCAAGCGCGAGCGCCTGTCGACGGTGCTGTACACCGCCGCCGAGGGGCTGCGGGCGCTCGCGGTGCTGCTGTCGCCGGTCATGCCCATCGCCACGGAGAAGCTGTGGACCGCGCTCGGCGCCGACGCGAGCATCGGCGCGCTGCTCGCGCAGCCGATCCGCGCGGCCGGGCAGTGGGGCGCGCTGCGCCCGGGGTCGACGGTCACCGCGCTGTCGCCGCTGTTCCCGCGCGTCGAGCAGGACGCCTGAGCGCATGACGGCCGACTCCGCCCCGGGCGGCACCCCGGTCGACCGCCCGCGCGGCACGATCGAGGGCGGCGACCCGAGCCAGTACGTGCGCGAGCGCTCGGCGGACGGCCGGCGCGACGTCAGCTACCCGCCCGCCCCGGAGCCCCTGGCCGTCCCCGTCTACGACAACCACACGCACCTCGAGATCGAGGACGGCGAGACCGGCCTCTCGCTCGACGAGCAGCTCGAGCGCGCCGTTGCGGTCGGGGTGCACGGCGTCGTCCAGGCCGGTGGCGACGTGGACTCGTCCCGCTGGTCGGCCTGGGCGGCCGCGACCCACCCGCGTGTCCTCGCGGCCGTGGCGATCCACCCGAACGAGGCCCCCGTCTACGAGCGGGCGGGGGAGCTGGATGCCGCCCTCGCGGTCATCGACGAGCTGGCGGCGCAGCCGCGGGTTCGGGCGATCGGCGAGACGGGACTGGACTTCTTCCGGACCGAGGCCGACGGCATCCCGGCCCAGCACCGCTCCTTCGAGGCGCACATCGACCTGGCCAAGAAGCACGGGATCGCGATGCAGATCCACGACCGCGACGCGCACGAGGCGGTGCTCGAGACGCTGCAGCGCGTCGGGGCTCCCGAGCGC
>VGAV01000223.1 GCA_016870695.1 Actinomycetota bacterium
GCGGACGTCCTCGCTGGCGCCGACGATGCACGCCGCGGCGGCGACGAGTCCGGATGCGTCCCGCACGGGAGCGGAGACCGAGGTGATGGCGAACTCGTCCGGCGACTCCATTACGAGCACGCCGTCCACCCGCGCCTGGGCGGCGCGGCGGACGAACCGCTCGTACTCGAGCGCGCCGTGGCGGCGGGGGAAGAGCGCAGCCAGCTGCTCCGGGGCGAAGTCGCCGGCGAGGGTCGGGCCGCCGTCGGACCCGACGAGCGGGTGGGGGCGTCCGAGCCACGGGGTCATGAGCAGTCCCTCGCCGAGCGGCTCGATGTGCTCCACGAGCGTGAAGCTGCGCATGCCGCGGAGCGTCGTCACGAAGACGCAGGTGCCGAGCCGGGCCGCCGTGTCGGGCACGACGGTCGCGCTCGCCTCCTCCAGCAGCGGGATCATCGCCGCGCGGTGCCAGCCGTGGACGCCGGCGTCGAGGTGCAGGGCGTCCGTCTCGGCGTCGCGGTGCACGATCCCTGTGCGCAACAGGCCGTCGACGAGGCGACGGACCCGGTCGGGACGGATGCCGCTCGCCGTCGCGAGCGCGGGGATCGTCGTCGCTCCCGCGGCCAGGCGCTCCAGGAGCCGCAGGGCGGCCTCGACCGTGCGCGGCGCGGGCGCATCGGAAGGCGTCGCCGCCGGGAGGGGGTCGGCGGGCGGCGCGGCGAGCGTCTTCTCGAACGCCCGGCGGGCCTCGAGGAGAACGCGGCGGATGCGCGTCCGCGCGCGCACCGCCCGGTAGACGGGAAGGCACACGGCGAGGACGGCGACGCACCGTCCGTCCGGGGCGGACAGCGCCACCGCGATCTCGACCGCGCGGCCGGCCTGCGCCTCGACGACCTCCGCCTCGTCGCCCCGGGCGGCGCGCACGACGGCGCGACGGTCGTCCTCGACGAGGTCGCCGACGCCGGCCGGGACGTGCAGGGTCCATCCCGAGCCGACGCTCGCCACGACGCGGGCGCCGGTGCGCTCGGGGGCGGCGAGGAGCACGGTCTCGCTCGTGTCCTGGGCGATCCGATGCAGCTCGAAGTGCGTGACGGCGGCGAGCGGCGCGGCGGCGCGGCCGGACAGGGCGATCGCCCGCGGTCCAAGGCGGAAGGTGCCGTACCCGTCGCCGCGCGCGAGGGCGCCCGCGGCGACCAGGTCGGCGCACAGCCGGGACGCCGTGCTCGGGCCGGAGCCCGCCGCCGCGGCGATCGCCGCCAGCGTCAGTGGGGCGGTGGGGTTCGGCCGCGCGGCGACGGCGCGCAGCGCGGCGACGGCCTGCTCGACGCGCGCACCCACGTGCCCTCCCAGAATGCGATCCGACGGGGGGAGGATTGCACTTCCCGCCGACCGTAACATCTTTGACCTGCGCGATTCGGATAATGGCTTCCGTCCGCCGGGAACCCGCCCGGCCCGGGAAGAGGGACCCATGGAAGAGTTCGATGTCGCCGTCGTCGGCCTCGGCGCGCTGGGCAGCGCCGCCGCCTACCACCTCGCGCGTGCCGGCATCCGGACCGTCGCGTTCGAGCAGTTCGAGCTCGGGCACGTGCGCGGCGCCTCGCACGACACGTCCCGCATCGTCCGCACGTCGTACGGCTCGCCGGAGTACGTGCGGTTCGCGCAGGCCGCCTACCGCGAGTGGGCGGCGCTCGAGGCCGACACCGGCGAGCGCCTGCTGACCGTGACCGGCGGCGTCGTGTTCATCCCCGACGCCGGCCCCTACGACGCGGACGACTTCGCGCGCAGCCTGACCGAGAACGGCGTGCCGTACGAGCTGCTCGATCCCGACGAGGTGCGCGCCCGCTGGCCGCAGTTCGACGTACCCGCCGGCGTGACGACGGTCTACACACCGGACTCCGGGATCGCCCACGCCGCCCGCACCGTCGCCACGCTGCAGATGCACGCGCGGATGCGGGGCGCGGTGCTGCGGGACCGGACGCGCGTGGACGCCCTGGTCCCCGTCGACGGCGGGGTCGTCGTGGCGACCTCGGCCGGCGACGTGCGCGCCCGCCGTGTCGTCGTGGCCGCCGACGCCTGGACGTCCGCGCTGCTGGAACCGCTCGGCATCCATATCCCCCTCGAGGTGATGCAGGAGCAGGTCAGCTATTTCGCCCCCGCCGAGCCCGCGGACTTCGCCCCCGAGCGCTTCCCCGTCTGGATCTGGGAGGACGAGCAGAACTTCTACGGCTTCCCCACGTACGGCGAGCCGACGATCAAGGCGGCGCGCGACGTCTCCGAGAACCTGATGTCTCCGGACGAGCGCACCTTCGTCCCCTCGCCGGAGCGGGTGGCCGAGCTGTCGGCGTTCCTGTCCGCGCGGATCCCGGGCAGCGGTGCCCTTCTGCGCACCGTCACCTGCCAGTACGCGCTGACCCCCGGGCGCCGCTTCGTCCTCGGCGCCCTCCGCGAGCACCCCGACATCGTCGTGGGCCTCGGCGCGGGGCACGCCTTCAAGTTCACCCCGGCCTTCGGGCTCGGTCTGGCCGAGCTCGCGATCGGCCAGGGCACCACGGACGACCTCACGGCGTTCGCGGTGGACGCGACCGCCGCGCCGGCGCTGTGAGCATCGTGACGAGCCGGCTGTCCGGCGCCGCGACCACGGACGGAGCACGCGCATGAGACACGCCCCCGACTATGCGATGGACGACCGGGATGCCGTGCGCGCCCTCGTCCGCGAGAACCCCTGGGCCACGCTGATCAGTCATGTCCCGGGCCGGGGCCTCGTGGCATCCCACTATCCGGTCCTCGTCGAGGACGATGCCGACGGTCTCTCGCTCGTGAGCCACGTGGGCCGGCCGGACGAGGCGCTGCACGAGCTCGGACGGCACGAGGCGATGATCGTCGTGTCCGGGCCGAGCGGGTACATCTCGCCGAGCTGGTACGACGTGTCGCCGGCCGTGCCGACGTGGAACTTCGTCGTCGCGCACCTCCACGGAACCCCCGAGATCCTCGGCGACGACGAGAACCTCGCGGTGCTCGATCGGCTGGTGACGCACTTCGAGGCGCCGCTGCCGAACCCCTTCCTGATGCACCGCAGCCTCGAGAACACCGCCTACGCCGAGCGGATCGTGCACGGCACGGTCGGCTTCCGCCTCCGCGTGACGCGGTTCGAGGCGAAGCAGAAGCTCAGCCAGGACAAGCCGGACGAGGTGGTCGACCGTGTGATCGCGGCGCTGCGCGCGCCCGGACCGTACGAGAACCCGGCGCTGGCCGACCGGATGGCTGCCATCCGTCGCGCCCCGGCCGACCCGACGGCATCTCTCCCTCCGGCCCGGGCCGACCGGGCGGATGCCGGCGACGACAGAGAGGAACGACGATGACGGGATTCGTGGGCGTGGACGCCATGGTCCGATGGGTGGCGACGCACGGGGCCGAGCGGCTGATGACCGACATGGTCGCCTACCTCGAGGCGGACTACCGGCGCTGGCCGGCGTTCGACAAGGTCGAGCGGATGGCCAGCCACACGCCGTTCGGGGTGATCGAGCTCATGCCGATCAGCGACCCGGACACCTACGCGTTCAAGTACGTGAACGGGCACCCGTTCAACCCGGGGCGCGGGTACCAGACGGTCACCGCCTTCGGCGTGCTCGCCGACGTGCACAACGGCTATCCCGTGTTCCTGTCCGAGATGACGCTGCTGACGGCGCTCCGCACCGCCGCCACCTCCGCGATGGTCGCGCGGGCGCTCGCGCGGCCCGACTCCCGCGTGATGGCGATGATCGGCGCGGGCAGTCAGGCGGAGTTCCAGGCCCTCGCGTTCCGCGGTGTCCTCGGGATCGACCGGCTGCGCGTCTACGACGTGGACCCGGCCGCGACGGCGAAGCTCGTCCGCAACCTCGTCCCCCTGGGCTTCGACGTCGTCGTGTGCGACTCCGCCGCCGAGGCTGCCCGCGGGGCCGACGTGGTGACCACGTGCACCGCGGACAAGACGGCCGCGACGGTGCTGGCGGACGCGCACGTGGCATCCGGGATGTACATCAACGCCATCGGCGGCGACTGCCCGGGCAAGACCGAGCTGGACCCCGCGATCCTGTCGCGCGGGCCGGTGTTCGTCGAGTACACGCCGCAGACCCGCATCGAGGGGGAGATCCAGCGGGTCGCGCCGGACTTCCCGGTGACGGAGTTCTGGGAGGTGCTCACGGGCCGTCTGCCCGGCCGTACGTCGCCCGACCAGGTGACGGTGTTCGACTCGGTCGGCTTCGCGCTCGAGGACTTCTCGGCGCTGCGATTCCTCCGCGACAGCGTCGCGGGCACCGATCTCGCCCACGAGATCGACCTCGTGGCCGCCCCCGACGACCCGAAGGACCTCTTCGGCATGGTCGGCGCCCCGGTGCCGGTCGCATGAGCGCCCTCACGCTGCGCGGGGGACGGCCGTACGGCGGCGGCGCGCCCGTGGACGTCGTCATCCGCGACGGCCGGATCGCCGCAATCGCGCCGGCCTGCACGCAGCCCGCGGAGGGCGAGGTCGTCGACCTCGACGGGCGCTTCGTCGGCCCGGGACTGTGGGACGCGCACGTGCACTTCACGCAGTGGGTCATCACGAGCCGCCGCGTCGACGTGAGCGGCACGAACAGTCCGGAGGAGGCGGTCAATGCCGTGCGTCGGGCGATCGCCGCGGGGGCGCCGCGGACGGACGGCGTCGTCGTCGGGTACGGCTATCGCGACGGTCTGTGGTCCACGCCGACCTCGCTCCGTGCGCTCGACGAGGCGTTCCCGGACGACCCCGTCGTCCTCGTCAGCGGCGACCTGCACGCGGGGTGGATGAACACGCGCGGCGCCGAGCGGTTCGGCCTGCGGCCCGATCCGAGCGGCGTGGTGTCGGAGTCCGACTGGATCGGCTCGCTGCAGCGCTTCCAGAAGGCGGCATCCATTCCCCTGGAGGCATTTACGGATGTCGCGGACGCCGCGGCCCGGCGGGGGATCGTCGGCATCGTCGACTACGAGAACGTGCCGAACTTCCGCGAGTGGCCCGAGCGGGTCGCCGCGGGGATGCGCACGCTCCGGGTCGACGCGTCCGTGTGG
>VGAV01000224.1 GCA_016870695.1 Actinomycetota bacterium
GCGCACCGCGCGACGCGACAGGAAGAGCACGAGCGCCACCGCGAGCGGTGTCAGGGCGGCCACGCCCAGTCCGATCAGGTACTGCACGGCCGATGTGCCGATCGTGGGGCTGCGGATCTGGGAGACGGCGTCCCACGTGCCGGGGCTGAAGACGAGGAACTGCAGGGACAGCCCGACGAAGGCGCACAGCTGGACGACGATCGCGATGCTGAGCGCCCCGCGCCGACCGCGGAGGATGCCCCAGGCGCAGACCACCAGCAGCAGCATCGGCAGGGCCGCGATCCACCCCGCGTCGGGCTGCATCTCCGCGTAGACCTCGCCGTCGGGGCACGGCACGACCGACGAGGTCACCGAGCAGGGCTGTCCGTCGACGAAAGTCAGGGGGTCGTAGGACAGGTAGCCGTAGACCGTCATGAGCCCGTAGCCGACGCCCCACACGGTCGCGATGACCGGCCCGATCGCGCTGATCGCCGTGACGGCCGCGAGCAGGATCCGCGTCTCGTGGTGCGAGCTCCGCAGGACGCGCAGCCCCGCCCCCCGACCGCCGCTCAGACGCCCGATGAGCAGGCCGACCGGCAGCGAGACGAGGGTGTACAGGTCGTCGGCTGTGCCCGAATACAGGAAGAGGGTCACCGCGAGCAGGGTGAAGGCGAGCCGCACGCGACGACGCCAGAGCGGACCGGCGAAGCAGCTGGCCGCCATGGCCACGCCGATCGCCGCGGCGATGGGCGGGGCGCCCGACAAGGGCTCGTCGTTGAGCGGGAGCACCGCGAGGACGCTCCGCTCGACCGTGGAGAGCGCCAAGCCGGCGAGGGAGGTCAGCAGCCCTCCGCCGAGGTAGGCCAGGACCACCCGGCGAGCGCCCATCGCCCGCTCCGCCGCCGCGGCCACGAGCAGGACGACGGGAGCGACGACCAGCAGCCGCCGCCACGAATCGACGGTGAACAGCGCGAGACCGACGGCCCGGAGGTCATAGGCGTTTCGCCACGGCAGGGCGTCGCGCACGAGCATCACGGTGCTGACGACGACGACCGTCAGCGTGAGGGCGACCGCCACCCACGGCACGCGCCGCCACCACGCAGGCGACGGCGTCGTGGCGATGACGGGAGCTGGACCGTCCGCGGCGGGGGGCGTCGCGGGTACGGTCGGCACGACGGCTGTGGGGGTCATGGGATCTCCACTCGGGTGCGGGATCGTCCCCCCCGGGTTCGGAGACGACTCCCCATCCTCGTGACCGCTGTCTGCCGGTGGCATCCGTCCCCGGGGTTATTCACCCCCGCCACCCGGCGTATTCACCCCTCGCCACCCGGCGTGGCCGGATCCCGCCCGTCGAGCGGGTATCCCCCGCCCCGCGGTCAGGCCTGCGTGGGCGTGTCGAAGTCCCAGTCGATCGACTCGTCGGCACCGTCGCGCTCGTCCGGCTCGACGGCACGGAGCTGCGTCCGCGGGAAGAGCCGATGCTGCGTGAGCTCATCGGCGGCCTGGGAGAAGTCGGGCTCCTCACCTGTCCAGTCCACCGGCGCGGACAGGACGTCGTTGCCGACGCCGATCACGAGCTCCGCCTGCGCGACCGTGCCGTCCTCGGTCACGATCGGGATGCTCACGGCCTCCGCCTGTCCTTCTTTCGCCACGGCGGCGGTCAACTCCACGAGCGACGCGGCGACGTCGTCGGTGGTCTTCACGGTCTCTCCGGCGTAGGTCACACATCGCATGGTCACAGCCTGGGGCGCGCGCCAGGGCCGGGAGGGCGGGTTGCACCCGCCTGGTCCGGTGGGGTACGCGCGCGCATCTCCACGGTGCGACGGATGCCGGGCGGTCGCGGCGCCTCGAGCGACGCGGCGGTCACTCCCGACGCTGGACCCCGCGCAGCATCGCCGCGTCCAGTTCGTGCCACACGGCGCGGACGGTCTCGAACTCCGCGAACCGCTCCGGTGGCGGCTCCTCCAGGGAGAGGCGGTATCCGCGGGGCAGATCGTCCACGTGCTGTCCGTCGCGGGGTCCGCCGACGAGCACGTAGATCACGATGACGGGTGCGCTTCGGACTCGACCGCGACGCCGTCGACGGCCTCGCTCATGCGCTGCAGGAAGGCCACGACGGCACCCGACTCCTCGGGGCTCATGTCGATCACCGCCGCCAGCATGCGATCGTGCATGTTCCCCAGGGTCTGACGGACCTCGACGTGGGCGCGCTCGGTCGCGCGGACGAAGACGCTGCGCCGGTCGGCGGGGTTGGCCACGCGGGTGAGGTGACCGGAGCGCTCGAGACGGTCGAGGATGGCGGTCGTGGAGGCGGTGGACAGGCCGAGATAGCGCGTCAGCTCGCCCGGGCGCACGCCGCGGCTCGGGTCGCGGAGCAGGTAGCGCAGGACGAGGAGCTCGTTCTCCCCCATCGACATGGACTCGCGGGTGCGACGGCGCATGGCCATCTCGGCTGCGCGGTACACGCGGAGCGCCTCGAGGACGGCCTTGCTCCGGGTGCGCCGGTCGGCGCTCTCCTGGCCGTACCAGTAGGTCGACGACGGCGCGGCCACCGCGGAGGCGGGGACGCGCGCAACCGTCTCGATGTCGGTCATGGTCACTCCCCTCTCCGTTCGTTCGTACGTGGAGCATACCGCGAAACAAATAGTTAGACAAACTAGTTACTAACCGAGTATGTTCGGATCACAGCAACCGCTCCACGAAGGGAGATCCCCATGGGCCACCTGTTCTACGGCGCCACCACCGAGCCGATCGCCGTTCCCGACCGTCTGCTCGCCCACCTCAAGGTCGTCACCGCGACCAAGCTCCGCCGCGGCGAGAGCTTCACGATGTCGTGGCGTCACCTCGACGGCGAGGCCGGTCGCACCACGCTGTGGCTGCAGCCTTCGATCCCCCTCCGTTTCGTCTTCGAGTCGGCCGAGGCCGAGAAGTTGCACGCCCCCACGCTGAAGAACATGGCCGACCTGGCGAACTCCTCCGCCGGCCTCGTCGTCGACCTCGACGCGCAGATCCCCGAGGTCGAGGACATGGGCCGCCCGTCGGCCGCTCCGCTGCGTCGCTCGCTCACCACGGCAGCCTGACGTGACCTCCCCGGCATCGGCCACGATCACCCCGATCTCGACCGCTCGCGTGCTGTGGGCGAAGGTCGACACAGGTTTCTGGGTCGCCAATCGCGGCGGCGAGTACTTCGGATGCGTCGACTCCGTGGCGGGCGGGTTCGTCGCCCGCGACAGCCACGGCATCCCCGTCGGACGCTACGAGACCCTGGAGGCCGCCAAGGCGTCCCTCCGCACGACGATGCACCCGGCGAACTCCGCACGCCGTCGTCGTCTGGAGAGGACCCCGCTCGTCGTCGCGACCGCCGCGGGCTCCACGGCCGTGGCCTTCGCCCTGACCGCCGGCGCTCTCGCGCCGTACCTGTGAGGCGCGGATGAACGGCGAGGACCTCCGGGACGAGGCCGACGACTTCGAGGACGCGGCAGCCGCCGCCTTCCGCGTGCGCTACGGCGTCGCACCTCTCTGAGCCGCGGCACCGGGGCGCGCCAGGGGGTGTACACCCCGTGCCTCATGTGGAACCGTACAGGTCTCGGACGATCCGGCCCGCATCCCGTTCCTCGGGACCGCGCCCGGGTGAGGCCGGAGAAAGAAGGGCAGAGCCATGACGACGAACGACACGACGGGTCGACCGGACGACGAGGACGTGCCGGGCGCGGACGCGCACGGCGCCGGATCGGAGTCCCCCGAGGAGGGCGCGGCGGCTCAGGATGCCGCGGACGACGCCTCCACCCAGGCGGACTCCCCCACCGGTCAGATCGACTGACCACGCGCCTCACAAGGCGTAGCGCACGCGGCAGTACGGCAGCGTGGTCGCGATGAGGTCCGTGAGGGCCGCCACGCTCTGCGCTTTGAGGGGGTGACGGTACCGCACGTTGGTCGCGCCGTTCTGCGAGCGCTTCTCCTCCTGCGCGGCGGGCGTCCACAGGAGCTGCTCGGCGGTCGGATGCCACCCGAGGTTGACCTCGTGCAGGCCCTCGTTGTGCGTGAGGAAGATCACCTCGCACGCGAGCTGGGCCTTCGCCCGGGGGTGCAGGGCGGCATCCAGCTGTTCGAAGAGCTCCCTCCAGTCCGCGAGCCACGTCGGCGTCAGGATGACCGGCGAGAAGTTGACGTGCACCTCGTAGCCCGCGTCGACGAAGTCGTTGATGGCGGCGATCCGCTCGGCCATGGGCGACGTGCGCAGGTCGGTGACCCGCGCCGTGGCCGCCGGCATGAGGGAGAAGCGGATGCGCGTGCGCCCCGCGGGGTCCCAGTCGAGCAGATCGCGATTGACGAACTTGGTGGCGAAGGACGCTTTGGCCGTCGGCGTCATCCGGAACAGCTCGCAGACGTCGCGGACGTTCTCGCTGATGAGGGCGTCCACAGAGCAGTCGCCGTTCTCGCCGATGTCGTACACCCAGGCCTCGTCGTCGCACTGGTTCGGCTCGGTCTTGGGGCCTCGCGCGGCGATGTGACGGGCGAGGTGCCGACTGATCTGCTCGACGTTCGCGAAGACCGTGATGGGGTTGCTGTAGCCCTTGCGGCGCGGCACGTAGCAGTACGCGCAGGCCATGGCGCACCCGTTAGACAGCGACGGCGCGATGAAGTCGGCCGAGCGGCCGTTCACGCGCGTGACGACGCTCTTCTTGACCCCGACCACCAGGGCCTCCGTCTTGATGCGGACCCATCGTGCGACGTTGGCCTCGTCGCCGTGCACCTCGGGGATCTGCCAGTGGGATGCCACGGGGACGATCTCGGCCTCCGGCCAGCGGGCCACGATCTCGCGCCCGCGCTCCAGCTCGAGCGCCGCGTCCTCGGCGTAGATGCGGGTGACGCGGAGCAGCTTCTCGCGGGTGACGGACATAAGTCCGTTCTACTCGGGGGTTCCGACATCGCCTCCGTCGGGCAGGGGCTGGCACCGCGGGCACCACCACGTCCGCCGCTGCTCGGGGTCGTTCGCGACCTCGTCGCGCACCCGCACCCGTGTGCCGCACCGCAGGCAC
>VGAV01000225.1 GCA_016870695.1 Actinomycetota bacterium
GGTCAGCGCGAGGAGCACCCAGGGCGGCATCCGTCGGAAGGCCCAGAACACGATCGTGAAGACGAACAGCGCGTAGATGAACCAGTACGAGCTGATGGGCCACACGAGGATGAGCAGCAGCGCGACGGGGTCGTCGGCGGCCTGCCCCGCTCCGTCCGCGCGGACGTTCGGCACGACGAGGTAGAAGAGGAAGCGCAGCACCGACCAGAGCACGTACAGATACAGGTACTGGCGGAGGCGCCGACGCCACAGGTCCGCGAAGCTCCATTCGCGCACGCGGGTGTGGAACAGGCCCGAAATGAGGAAGAACGCCGGCATCGGGAATAGGTCGAGCACGATGCGCGCGCGGCCGATGCCGGCGGCATCCACTCCCACCGAGTTCAGGAAGAGCGAGGAGTGGTACGCGACGATCATGATGATCGCCACGCCTTTCACGAGGTCGACCCATTCCCGCCGGCCGACGTCGTCGCGGACCCACCCGCTACGTCGTTGCACGTCCATCGATGCTCCCCCCAGAGCTGTCAGCCCGCACGGCTCCGCCCCCGGGGCCGATGCGGTCGATGTTGACGCGGGCGCGTTCGCGCGCGCGTTCGGTTCCGAGCCGCACCCGTTCCCGGCTGCCGGCGTCGGACAGGACGTCGGCCACGACGGCGCGGATGTCGGCGGACATCCCGGGCCGGGGCGCGACGCAGAGCTGCGGCCAGTCGAACAGCCGCATGAGGCCCTCGACCTTCCCCTGGGACGCGAGCGTGACGGCGGGCACCCCCTGCGCGAGCGACATGACCGCCAGGTGCATCCGGCCGGTGACGACGATCTCCGCCTCGGCGGCCAGGCGCCGGATCACGGACGGCGACAGCATGCCCTCCACGAGCGTCACGCCGTCCGCGCCCACGGCGTCCCGGACGGTCCGGCAGGCGGCACGGTCGTCGGCGCTGTCGCGCAGGACGTGGGGAAGAAGGACCACATGGATGCCACGGGCTCGCAGGTCCGCGACGAGCCCGGCGTACTCGACGCCGTGGTCGACCGTCCGGGCGATGAGCCCGCTTGCGTTGACCAGGGCGTAGGGCCGGGGGAGCGCGGCGAGCTCCGGCGGGAGGTCCGCGGCGACGCGCTCGTCGGTGAAGACGATGTCCGCCGTCTCGTACACGCCCGCCACGCCGAGGTCGCGCACCCGGGCGGCGGACGCGGGGTCGCGCAGGAGCAGGCGCGCCCCGGCCGCCCCGGCGCGGCGGAGCGCCTCGCGGGCCGGGGCGGGGGCGGCGGGGCTCCAGCTGAAGCCGATGACCGTGGTGTCGAAGCCGAGCTCGGCGGTGACCGCGGCGATCGTGGACCGCCGCACGGAGGGGCGCAGGCTGTAGACGCCGTCCATGATGTCCGCGCCGATGATCGACACGGTCGCGGCCTCGCCCAGCAGCCCGCCCAGCGCCCGCACGTCTCCGCGGTGCTCCACGCCGTCGCCGTACAGCAGGTGCGGCAGGGCCACCGTCCGCGCGCGCGGCGCGAGATCGACCGGCAGGACGAAGTCGTCGTCGTGGCGCGTGACGATCGTGACGGGCCGGTCGGCGGCCGCGACGAACGCCTCGAGCATGGCCTGGTCGCCGATGTTGCCCGCGCCGGGCGCGGCGACGAGCAGGTGCGCGCGATCGCCCGGCCGGCCCGCGGCGGTGCGCAGGGTGCGGGCGAAGCGGCGGGTCGGCAGACCGCTGCGCTGCAGCAGGCCGGACCAGACGCGACGGGCGCGTCGGGGGATGTTGCGGACTCTCATGCGGACTCCGTCTCGACAGGGGTGGCGGCACGCCCGCGTCCGAGGTGACGGCGCAGCGCGAGGATGCCGAGGACGTCGCGCCGGAACGCCGGCACGATCGCAGCGGCGAGGGCGAGCGCGGCGACGAGCACCACCGCGCCGACGAGCAGGTGCAGCGGCTCGCTCAGTCCGGGCAGCGCCCACGTGGCGGCGGCGGAGAGCCCGGCGGCGGCGCCGTGCACGAGCAGGGTACGCAGGGCGGCGAGGAACAGCGGCCCGGTGGGGGCGATGGTCCCGCGCGTCATCCAGATCAACCCGATGGGCCAGGCGAGGGCGTTGCCGACCGTGTAGGCCACGGCGACGCCCTCCACGCCCCACGAGGCGCCGACGACGATGAGGCCGATGATCAGGGGGCGCGTCGCCACGGTGTACCAGAAGAAGCGCCGCATGAGCCCGAGCGACAGCGACGCCCAGTAGGTCGCGTACGCCGCGGCCTGGAAGAACCCGGCGACGGCGAGGATCTGGAACAGGTGGACGCTCGGCTCCCACTGCGGCCCCAGGGCGACGGCGATGAGCGCGGGCGCCTGCGCGGCGCTGAAGGCGAGCACCCCGGCCACCACGTTCAGCAGCACCACCTGCCCGACCGCGAGGAACCGGGCGTACCGCGCCGGGTCGTCCTGCAGTCGCGACAGGGTGGGCAGCGCGACGCGCGACGCGGGCGCGTTGATCTGGTTGAGCGGCAGCACCATCAGCTGGAACGCGCGGTTGTAGAACCCCAGCGGGACCGCTCCGTAGAGCCGCCCGATCATGACGCTGTCGATGTTGCGGCTGGCGTAGACGAGGACCTGGGATGCCACGAGGTGGCCGCCGAAGGTGAGCAGGCCCCGCATGGGTTCGCCGCGCCGCGCCAGTCCCGGCCACCAGCCCGCGAGGATCGGCAGGGCGACCGCCTGGAGCAGCACCTGCAGCACCTGCTGCACGACCAGCGCCCAGTAGCCCCAGCCCCACGCCGCGAGCGAGAGGGCGACGCCGAGCGCGGTGGCCTGGGCGCCGATCTCGACGGCGGAGAGGGCGACGAATCGGAAGTCGCGGTTCAGGTGCGCGCGGAACTGGGTCGAGAACCCGTTGAGCAGGAACGTGGGCGCGAGGGCGAGCGTGACGGCGACGAGCCGCGGGTCGCCGTAGAGCGCCGACACCGGCACTGCCAGCGCCGCGCAGAGGCAGGTCAGCACGGCGCCGATGCCGAGGTTGATCCAGAACAGGTTGGACCGCTGCCCGTGCGAGAGGGTGCGTGCCTGGATGGCCGCGCTGGAGAGCCCGAAGTCGCGCACGATCTCGCCGACGCCGACGATGGCGAGCACCATCGCCATGACGCCGTAGTCGCCCGGCGCGAGCAGACGCGCCAGCAGGACGATGCCGACGATTTGGACGAGGATCCGCAGCCCCTGGGCGCCCATGGTCGTGGCCGCGCCGCGCGACGCCGTCCTCCCGAGGCTCTGCGTCGCGGCGGTCATCGCGCGCCGGCGTTCCGGAGGGTCGCGCGCGGCGCCGTGCCGGCCGCGGGTCGCGCGACGGCGGCGGGGGAGAGCGGGTCGCGCGTCCGCGTGCCGCCGTGCACGCACAGCAGGGCCAGCACGCCGACGACGACGTGCATACTGCGGACCGCGTCGAGGGTGTTGAACCCGGCGATCGCGACGACGTAGGCGGTGAGGGCGAGCAGCGGACCGAGCGCCCCGGTCAGCGTCGTGCGTAACGCGAGGGCGGCGACGAACAGCACGAAGACCAGGAGACCCGGGATGCCGATGCTGATCAGCAGCTGCAGGAGGCTGTTCTCGATGATGATCGTGTCGAAGAGGCGGCTGGTCTCACCGGAGGTGCCCGGACCTGTGCCGATCCACCCGGAGAAGTCGGCGGCGCGGATCGAGACGTCCACGGCGCGCTCGCGGACCTCGGCGGAGATCCGCGACTCGATCGAGTCGGCGCGTTCGGCCAGCGGACCGAAGTTGAGCACGGCGACGGCCCCGATCGCCGCCACCGCGAGCAGCTGCACCCATCGGCGCAGGTGGGCCCAGCCGATGAAGAGCGGGCTGAGGAGCACGGCGAAGGCGACGGCGATGCCGAGTGCGGCGAGCGGGCCGCGCGAGACGGTCGCCATGACGCCGGCGGCCGAGATCGCCGCGGCGACGAGCGGCCAGCGTCGGCCCTCCGTCAGCCACGTGCCGAGTCCGAGGGCGGCCGGGATCGTGAGGAAGGCCGCGGCGAAGAGCGGGTGCGAGAACGCGCCGCGCGCCCGGTAGACGGAGAACAGCAGGTCTCCGGATGCCGTCCCGTAGAGGGGCGAGAAGCCGAGGACCATCTCGCCGACGACGTACGCCCCCGCGAGGGCGCCGACCACGAGGAGCGTCTTGCGCAGCAGGGCGACCTCGCGGCGGGCGTCCAGGACCAGCAGCGGGACGAAGGCGCTCGCGACGAAAGAGACCGTCCAGCCGAGCGAGCTCTCCTGCACGCCGGTCAGCGCTACCGACAGCAGCAGCCAGGCGGTGAGGGCGATCGCCGTGGCGTAGACGGCGTACCGCGCGACGAGGGCGGCGGAGCGCTCCTGCGGCAGGCGGCCGCGGTCTTGCGGCCACAGCAGCCGCCGTACCACCCACACGCCGAGCAGGATCGCGAGCGGCGGCAGGGCGTTGAACGGGCCGTCGGAGGGGATGAACCGGGTCGGGAAGAGCGCGAGCACGGCCACCACCACGGACGGGAGCCAGTGGACCGGCACGAGGAAGACCGCGACGGCGACCACGGCCAGCGCCGGGATCAGCACGACGATCTCCGGGCCGGGCTGGTCGAGCGCGCGAATGGCCGCTCCCGTCGCGCCGATGACGACGACCGCGGCGCCGGCCAGCAGCGCCCACGTCCGTCCGGCGACGCGCGCGGGCGGTCGAGCGACGAGATACGACGACCTGCTCATCCTGAACCGCCCCCCAGCCAACGGATGTGCCTTGCCGCGACAGTATCCGCGCAGGGTAACCGGACTGTTTCCTGCGGATTAATGTCCGTCCGCGCCCCGCCCCGGGCGGGAACGGCCGCGGTCGAAGGGCGGAATCACAGTGTTGTGATTTCGTTATGTGCGGGTGATAATGACCCGAGACAACCGAACAACCGCCATCGCTCCAGACAGGTCGTAGGGGAAGACGTACCTGACGAAGGAGAGACCATGGCGACCACGTCTTCGCGCGGAGTGATCCTGATCCACTCAGCGCCACGCGCG
>VGAV01000226.1 GCA_016870695.1 Actinomycetota bacterium
AACCATGTCGAGCTCGCCGATGCGGAAGCGCACCATGCCGCCGACGCCGTTGCGGATCGTGCGGGCGCGGCGCAGCAGCGGCTCCCACCACTCCTTCAGCGCGGCGAGCATCTCGGCCGGCGGGATGATCTCGGCCCGGGATGCCACCTCGGCGCGGATCTCGTCCTGGCGGCTGTCCCGCTGCTCGGCGAGGTAGTTCCACTTGTCGCCGAAGACGCGCTCGATCTCGGCGTCGGTGTACAGCGTCTGCGTGACGGTGACGTCCGAGCCCTGCACCTCGACCTCGGTGCCGGGCAGGAACAGGTAGCCCTTCTGGTCCGGCCGCTGCTCCTTCATGTGTGCGAGGAACTCGCGCTGGTCCGTGAAGATCGAGTCGTTCTCGAGGCCGGTCCCGTTGTAGCGGAACAGCTCCTCGCGGAGGAACATCGGCGGGCCCGCCATGGGGAAGACGTGCTCGGCATCCACCTTCTCGATGTAGTACATCGCCCGCTTGTTCTGGGCGTCGCGCTTGAGCTTGGCGAAGTTCTGCTTGGCGTCCTGCGGCAGGTCGTAGACCATGGGCCACCAGATCGCGCCGGAGACCTGGGTGAAGTACGCGTCGGGCTTGCCGAAGTCGAAGAGCTTCTCGAGGTCGAGGGGGTGCGAGTCGTTCTGGTTGAGGATGGATGCCGTGCCGTCGTCGACCGAGAGCGACGAGTCGCCGATGGGGCCGTCGGAGGGCGCGCGCAACGGCGTGATCATGAGCTTCAGGTCGCCGAACTGCAGCGGCACACCCGCCTCGGTGCGCACGAGGTTGGTGTAGCCGAGGGCGACGAGGTCCTGCTCGAGGTCGTCGGTGGGGTACTCGGGCAGCAGCACCTTGACGTCCTTCGGGACGTAGCGCTCGAGCGAGGCGGGATCGAAGTGGTCGCGGTGCCGGTGCGAGATGTAGAGGAAGTCGGCCTTCCCGAAACGCTCCCAGTCGAGGGCGCGGTTGTCGGGGAACGGGAACCACGAGCCGAAGAAGCTCGGCCCGATGACGGGGTCGCAGAGGATGCTGCCGCCGGCGGTCTCGATGAACATTCCCGCGTGGCCGAGGCCGGTGATCTTCATGTCGCTCCCGAGTCGAGGTCGTAACCTCAGAAGTCTACGCGGCGCTCGCCTGAACGGGCGGTGAGCGCGCCCCCGGGTCGGGCTCGGGATGCCACGCCCCGCCGCCGGCGGTCAGGGACCGAGCAGGCCGCGGATGTCGTCGGCGTCGAGCGCCGCGGCGAACGCCTCGCCGTCGTCCATCACCGCCCGCGACAGCGCCGCCTTGCGGCGTTGCAGCGCGAGCACCTTCTCCTCGATCGTCCCCGCGGCGATGAGGCGGTAGACGAACACGCTCCGCGTCTGCCCGATCCGGTGGGCGCGGTCGACCGCCTGCGCCTCCGCGGCGGGGTTCCACCACGGGTCGAGGACGAACACGTACTCCGCCTCCGTGAGGGTCAGACCGAAGCCGCCCGCCTTGAGGCTGATGAGGAACACCGGCGCCGCTCCCCCGCGGAACCCCTCGACGACCTCGCCGCGTCGGGCCGTGCTGCCGTCGAGGTGGGCGTAGGCGAGGCCGGCGGCATCCAGTCGTTCCGCCGCCAGGTCGAGGAAGGACGTGAACTGGCTGAACACCAGCGCGCGGTGGCCCTCGGCGGCGACCTCGACGAGACGGTCGAGGAGGACGTCGAGCTTCGCGGAGCCGAGCGTGGCGTCGCGCTCGTCGACGAGGGCCGGGGCCAGCGCGAGCATGCGCAGCAGGGTGAGCGAGCGGAAAACGATGAACCGCTGGCGGTCCAGGTCGTCGAGCAGTCCGAGCACCTTCTGCCGCTCCCGCTGCAGCACCCGCTCGTACAGCTCGCGGTGCGCGGGCGCGAGCACGACGGCGATCTCCTGCTCCTGCTTGGGCGGGAGATCGGATGCCACGACCTCCTTCGTCCGCCGCAGCAGGAACGGCCGCACCCTCCGGCGCAGCCGGGCCACGCTCGTCTCGCGGTGCGCGGCGGACGCCGCCGCGGACAGCGGCGTCGGCGCATCGTCGGGCACCTGCTCGATGGCGCGGACGTACTCCTCGCGGAACCGACGGGCGGAGGGGAACAGGCCGGGCGCGGTGAGGGCCAGCAGCGCCCACAGGTCGTCGAGGCCGTTCTCGATCGGGGTGCCCGTCACGGCGAAGACCGCGTCGGCGTGCAGGGCGGCGACGGCGCGGTGGGTCCGCGTCGCGGGGTTCTTCACGAACTGCGCCTCGTCGAGCACGACCCCCGCCCAGCGCGGCTGGCGGAACTCGACGTCGTCCGTGCGTACGACCCCGTACGAGGCGACGACGATGTCGGCGTCGGCGGCGAGGGCGGCGATGCTCCGGTCGCGGCGGACGGCGGTGGACTCGACGATCACGACGCGCAGCGACGGAGCGAACCGCGCCGCCTCGTTCCGCCAGGTCGGCAGCACCGACGTCGGCGCCACCACGAGCCACGGCCGCCGCTCCCCCTGCGCCTGAACGTGCGCGATCAGCGCGAGCAGCTGCACGGTCTTACCCAGGCCCATGTCGTCCGCCAGGATGCCGCCCAGTCGGTGCCGGTGCAGCAGCGCGAGCCACGCGAGCCCGTCCCGCTGGTACGGACGCAGCTCCGCACGGAAGCCCTCCGGCGTCGCGACCGGCGGGACCTCGGCGACGTCGCGCAGTGCGCGGGCGAGCTCCCGCCACTCGAGCGCGGCCTCGGACTCGTCCGCGAGGTCCTCGAAGTCCGCCCACAGCGACACGTGCGTCCGTGGCAGGCGCGGGCCCGTCTCCCACTCGTCGAGCTCGGCGGCCTCCTCCAGGAGGTCGCGCAGGCGCTGCAGGGACGGATGCGAGAGCGAGAACCACGCGCCGTCGGACAGCTTGATGCGGGTCCGCCCGCGCGAGAGCGCCGTGAAGAGCGTCCCGAAGGGGATCGTCCGCCCGTCGATGACGACGACGATGCCGAGGTCGAACCAGTCGCGGTCGACGGAGGGGACGGCCGTGATGCGGAGGGACGGGTCACCGCGCAGCTCCCGGAACGACGGCTCCGTCCCCGTGACGGACACGCGGACGTCCGCGAGCACGTCGATCGCGGGGAGCACGCGGGTGGCGAACGCGGCGGCGTCGGCGTCGCGGAGGGTCTCGCGGGCGCGCAGCGGCAGGTCGGCCGCGGCGGCCCACACCACGCCGACGCGGGCGGCGACCTCGTCCTCCGCGTCGATCCAGCGGTCGGGATCCGCAGCCGCGGGCGGTCGGGAGGGAAGGGCGCCCGAGGACGGCCGCGCGGGATCCGCGCCCGCGGACGGCCCGGCGGAATCCGCGCCCGCGGCCCCGGCCGGCTCGAACGCCACGGACCGCGGGCCGGGGTAGCGCCAGCTCAGCACGTACGTCAGGGCGTCGTCGTCGAGATACGCCACGTCGACCTGCAGCACCGGCCGGGGCGGCGGCGGCGCCGGCACCCCCGCTCCGACGCTCACCGGCACACGCCGCGCGAGCCGGGGGTAGAGCTCGACGAGGAACTCCTCCGTCTCGGCCGCCGGGACGTCGAGCGGCCCCGTCATCAGCAGCGCCGGCAGCGGATCGGGCAGGGCGACCGGCGCGAGCACGACGGGGATCGGGTCGCGGTCGACCTCGAACACGTAGACGCCGCTCCCGCCGAGGGGCCGGGCGCGGGCGGCATCCACTCCCCCGCCGTCGATCTCGAGATCGACAGAGACCCGCAGGCCCCCGCCGCGCCGTCCGTCCACGGCGACGCGCGCGACGCCCTCGGTCGCGAGGCGCACCGTCTGCTGCGGGTGGAGGGCGACGAGGGGGATGCCGCGCTCGCGACCGTCGCGCAGGTGCGCCCAGAGGTGCGGAGAGTCGACCGTGTCGAGCACGAGCGCGTCGGACACGGCTGAGAACGGCCCCGTCGACCTCAACGCCTGGGCGAGCGCGTGCAGCTCGGCGAACCACCGGACGACGTCGGGTGCGAAGCGGTCGCGCGACCGGCGGACGGCATCCCACGTCGCGTCGCCGCGGATCCAGGTGTCGCGCGCCCCGCGCACGAGCGGACGCACGGCCAGCTGCAGGTCGTCCTGCCGCTGGGCGAGCATGCGCGGCGTGACCGGCTCGACCGCGCGCGCCTCCCAGCGCCGCGGGTCGTAGGCCTCGCGCTGGCGCAGCTCGACGCCGAGCGCGAGCGGCTCGTACATCGGCGGCTCGGCGCCCGGCAGCAGATCGCGCCAGGAGCTCACGCGATCATCCTGCCGGGGGCCTCCGACATGCCGGGACTCAGGACGAGCGGGCGATCCGGGCCAGCACGCCGTGCACGAACGAGCCGGAGTCGTCGGTCGAGAACTCCTTGGCCAGCTCCACGGCCTCGTCGATCGCGACGGCGGTGGGCACGTCGTCGTTGTAGAGGATCTCCCACGTGCCGATGCGCAGCAGCGCCCGGTCCACGGCGGGCATGCGCTGCAGAGACCAGTCCTTGGCGAACGTCGTGATCTGCTCGTCGATCGCGTCGCGGTTGTCGATCACGCCGTCCACGATGTCGCGGGCATAGAGCCACGAGGCCTCGCGCGCCGGCTCGGACGCCGCGCGCTTGGCCTCGGTGGCGAGCATGATCGCCAGCTCCTCGCCGCGCACGTCGGCCTGGAAGAGGATGTCGAGGGCGCGCTTGCGCGCCTTGGTACGGGCGCTCAACGTCAGCTGATGCGGCCGAGGTAGTCACCCGTGCGGGTGTCGACCTTGACCTTGGTGCCGGCGTCGACGAACAGGGGGACCTGGATCTCGTACCCGGTCTCGACGGTCGCGGGCTTGGTGCCGGCCGACGAGCGGTCGCCCTGCAGGCCCGGCTCGGTGTAAGTGATCTCGAGGACGACGGACGGCGGCATCTCGACGTAGAGCGGGTTGCCGTTGTTGAGGGCGATCTGCACCTGCTGGTTCTCGAGCAGGAAGTTCGCCGCGTCGCCGACGGTGGCCGCGCCCACGGTGATCTGGTCGTAGTCCGC
>VGAV01000227.1 GCA_016870695.1 Actinomycetota bacterium
CGGGCGCGCGCGTCAGCGCACGTGGACGACGTCGCCCGCCGACACCGCCGTCTCGACCGTGCCCGAGGTCACGACGAGCCGTCCGGCCGCGTCGAGCCCGGTGGCCGTCCCCTGCAGCGTCGTGCCGTCCGGCAGCGACACCTCGACGTCCTTGCCCACCGTGACGCACAGGTCCGCGACCTCGCGGCGGACCCGCTCGACATCGCCGCGGCGCAGGTCGTCCACGAGGCCCGACAGGGCGGACAGGTAGTCGGACAGAAGCCGGTCGTCGTCGCACTCGTGCCCGAGGGCCGCGAAGGAGGTCGCCGTGGCTACGGGGAGGTCGGCGCGGCTCATGCGGGTGTTCACCCCGGAGCCGACGACGACCTTCTCGAACGTGCCCGGCACGGCCTCTGCCAGGATGCCGCAGATCTTGCCGCCGTCGACGAGGACGTCGTTCGGCCACTTCAGCTCGGCGGTCGAGGCGCCGTGCCCCTTGAGCTGACCGCGGACGGCACGGGTCATGGCCGCGCCCGCGGCCAGGGGGATCCAGCCGCGCGCCTCGACGGGGACCTCGGCCACGTCGAGTACCACCGACGCTGCCAGGGCGGTGCCCGGCGGGGTCGTCCACGAGCGGTCCAGGCGCCCCCGCCCGGCCCGCTGGTCGTCGGTCACCAGGAGCGAGAGATGCGGCCACGCGGCCGGGTCGGCGGTGACGGCGGCGACGACGTCCGCGTTGGTGGACGCGGTCGTCTCGACGGCCTGGACACGGGGGCTGACGGCAGCGGTGGCGGGGTATCCGGACTCGGGGATCGGCATGACCCACACCCTAGAGAGTCCGCGGGTCGGCGGCATCCACTTGCCTTTCCCCCTCGCGGGGCACGCGGAGGGGAATGAAGGGATGCCACAGCGAATCGCCCCGTGACCTGTCTGCACCCTCCAACGCGGGGGCGGACGCGGTCGCTAGGGTGGAAAGCGTGACCGACCAGCCCGATCTCTTCACGACCGCCGGCAAGATCGCCGACCTGCGCAGCAGGTACCAGGAGGCCGTCGTCGACGCCGAGTCCTCCGCGCGCGACAAGCAGCACGCGAAGGGCAAGCTCACCGCCCGCGAGCGCATCGAGCTGCTGGTCGACCCCGGCTCCTTCGTCGAGATCGACGAATACGTGCGCCACCGCACCACCGCCTTCGGCATGGACCGGTCGCGCCCCTACGGCGACTCCGTGGTCACCGGCACCGGCACGATCCACGGCCGCACGGTCGCCGTGTACGCGCAGGACTTCTCCACCTTCGGCGGCTCGCTCGGAGAGGTCGCGGGCGACAAGATCATCAAGGTCATGGAGCTCGCGCTGCGCAGCGGCATCCCGATCATCGGCATCCTGGACTCGGGCGGCGCACGCATCCAGGAGGGCGTCGTCGCCCTCGGCAAGTACGGCGAGATCTTCCGCCTGAACACCGCCGCCTCGGGCGTCATCCCGCAGCTGTCGATCATCATGGGGCCCGCCGCCGGCGGCGCGGTCTACTCCCCCGCCCTCACCGACTTCGTCATCATGGTCGACAAGACCAGCCAGATGTTCGTCACCGGCCCCGACGTCATCAAGACCGTCACCGGCGAGGACGTCGGGATGGAGGAGCTCGGCGGCGCGCACACGCACAACACCCGCTCGGGTGTCGCGCACTACCTCGCCGACGACGAGGACGACGCGATCGACTACGCCCGCTCGCTCATCGGCTTCCTGCCCGACAACAACCTCGCCGAGATCCCGGTCTACGACACCCCCTTCGAGTTCGAGACGACGGATGCCGACCGGGCGCTGAACACCGTCATCCCCGACTCGCCCAATCAGCCCTACGACATCCACACCGTCATCGACGGGATTGTGGACGACGCGGACTTCCTCGAGGTCCAGCCGCTGTTCGCCCCGAACATCGTCATCGGCTTCGGTCGGATCGAGGGCCGCACGGTCGGCATCATCGCCAACCAGCCGTCCCAGATGGCCGGCACCCTGAACATCGACGCGGGTGAGAAGGCCAGCCGGTTCGTCCGGTTCTGCGACGCCTTCTCGGTGCCGATCGTCACCCTGGTCGACGTCCCCGGGTATCTGCCCGGCACGGATCAGGAGTGGACCGGCGTCATCCGACGTGGCGCGAAGCTGCTGTACGCCTACGCCGAGGCCACCGTGCCGCTGGTCACGGTGATCCTCCGCAAGGCCTACGGCGGCGCCTACATCGTCATGGGCTCCAAGCAGCTGGGCGCCGACATCAACCTCGCGTGGCCCACCGCCGAGATCGCCGTCATGGGCGGTCAGGGCGCGGTCAACATCCTCTACCGTGGCGAGATCAAGCGCGCGGAGGAGGCCGGCGAGGACGTCGCCGCAGTGCGCGCGCGTCTCGCGAGCGAGTACACGTACAACGTGGCATCCCCGTTCCTCGCTGCCGAGCGCGGCGAGCTCGACGCGATCATCGAGCCGGCGCAGACGCGCGTGTCCATCGCCAAGGCGTTGCGCGCCCTGCGGAACAAGCGCGCGAGCCTGCCCGCCAAGAAGCACGGGAACATCCCGCTGTGAGCCCGACGTCGCCCGATCCCGCGGCCGGGGACGACCGTCCGCAGGTCGTCGCCGAGGTGGTCCGCGGGACGGCCACCGAGGAGGAGCTCGCCGCTGTCGTCGTCGTCGTGACGGAGGCCTACGAGGCGGAGGCGGCCGCGGCCGTCGCCCCCGAGCCGGCGACCCGGTCCCGGTGGGAGCTCTCGGCCCGCGGCCTGCGCCGTCCGCTCGACCGCCTGTCGGGCTGGCACGGCTTCACCTGCTGACCCCCTGTCCCCCGAAATACCTACAGACGGCGCCGATCCGCTCCCGAATACTGGAGGAGCTGGAACGCATTCACTGCGTTCGGTCGGGCCGCTCCTCGAGCCGGTCCCGGCCTTGCGGACGGTTTTCGGGTAGCCGTTCGCCGGAGTGAGGGGTGGGCGGCTTCGCCGCCCCTCACCCCTAGACGACCCACCGCCCCGGTTCTCCCCCCGGACGGGGCGGTGGGTCGTCTCATGATCTCGGGACCGTCCCCAAAACGGCCGTCGTCGGGCCGGTCGGTCCGCGCACGGTCGGGATGCCGCCCGGATCGCGGGTCAGCCCGCGTGCGCGGGGTCGCGGCGCGTCAGCGCGGGCGTCGGATCTCGTGCCACAGGTCGACGTCGTCGTCGTCGCCTCCCGCGCCGTCGCCGGCCGACCGGCCCACGACGGTCACCGCCACCGCGGGGTGCGGCGACGTGCGGATGATCAGGCGCTCGGACGCGGAGTCGCGCAGCACGTCGGCCAGCTCGGCGCGGACCGCCGCCAGTTCGGCGCCCTGCAGGCCCTCCAGGCCGCCCTCGTCGAACAGCGTGACCGCGGCGCCCCGGCGCCGGGCGGCGTCGATCCCCGCGCGCACGGCGTCGTCGAGCAGTCGCGGTCCGCGGAGCTCGTCGCGCAGGCTCTGCTCGGCGAGGCGGGCCGCCTCCTTCTCCGCTCCGCGGAGGTTGCCGCCGGTCTCGATGGTGCGACCGAGCACCGGACCGGCGACCTGCAGCGCGCGCTGCACATGGATGCGCCGCTCTCGCTGGCGTCCCGACTGCGACGCTTGCCAGGCCGAGGCGGCCTGCTGAAGCTCCGCGAGACGCTCCGCGTCCCGCGCGGCGCGGGTGAGGGCGATGCTGAGCAGCTGCGCGGCTCCCACCCAGACGATGGAGCCGACGAGACCCTGGCTGAGGGCGCCGAGCGGGCCGAGCCACAGCGAAGCCGACAGCGCGAGCACCCCGATGCCGATCCAGGCGACGAGGGGGCGTCCGCGCGCCATCACGATCGTCATCAGGGCGCCGATCGCCCCGATCGACGAGGTCGCGAACGGCTGCGTGCGCCCGTCCTCCGCCACCGCGAAGAACGTCGCGTTGGGGACGACGACCGCGACCGCCAGCGCCAGGCCCGCGGCCCACCCCGGCAGTCCGGCTCCGGCCGGGGCCACGTCGACCCGCGTCGTCGTCGCGCGCGACGGACGGCCCCACAGGATCCACAGCCACGCGACGGGAAGGTACAGCGCGAGCGAGGCGACGAGGAGCCACCCGTGGACGACCGTCTCCGGCCGTGTCCACAGGAGGCCGCGCGCGGCGAGGTACGCCGTGAAGGCGAGCCCGATGGCCGAGAGGACGCCGCGGACGGTCACCAGCGGTCCCCGCTCTCCCACTCGAGCAGCACCGTCGTCCCGGCGGGACCGGTGTCGATGTCGCTGCGTCCGCCGACGGCGGTCACGCGCGCGATGATCGACCCGCGGATGCCGAGGCGGTCCTCCGGGATGGCGGAGAGGTCGAAGCCGCCCCCGGCGTCACGGACGCGCACCGCGACGCTCCCGGGGTCGGCGTAGCCGTTCAGCTCGACCGACAGGCCGCGGGCCTCCGCGTGCTGGACGGCGTTGGCCACGGCCTGCATCGCCGCGAGGACGAGCGCCCGCGCGACGCGTCCAGGCACGCGAGGCGTACCGGACTGGACGCGACGGGTCACCGTGAGGTCGACGCCGAACTCGTGCGCGGCCTCCTCGATGTCGTCGGCCAGGCGGGCGGCATCCACGGGCTCGTCGCTGCCCTCGAGGGCGTCCTTCTCGGCGTTGGCCAGCCGCATGAGCGCCTCGCGGGCCATGCTGACGGCGAGGGTCCGCTCGCGCGGGGTGGTCGCCCGCTCGGCCGCGAGGAGCGCACCCAGCACGCTGTCGTGCATGAGGGCCGCGACCGCGACGCGCTCGCGCTCGGTGGCCTCCGCGGCGGCGGCCGAGGCGTAGCTGCTGACGGCGCGGCTGCGGGTCTCGTCGACGTTGCCGGCGACCGAGCGGTACATCCAGCCCAGCGTCACGAGGACGCTGCCGAGGATGCAGGCGAACGACACGTCGAGGAGGACGGGGAGGAGGAAGTCCGGCGCGAAGTCGGCCTGCACGAGACGG
This sequence comes from Actinomycetota bacterium, assembly GCA_016870695.1. Lineage (GTDB taxonomy): Bacteria > Actinomycetota > Actinomycetes > Actinomycetales > Microbacteriaceae > Microbacterium. The sequence continues at coordinate 4,942 of VGAV01000227.1, forward strand.
GCGAGGCCGAACAGCAGCGGGACGGCGATCGTCCAGACCACC
>VGAV01000228.1 GCA_016870695.1 Actinomycetota bacterium
GGCGGGAGGGGCGGAGCATGAGGGCTTTCTTCTCAGACCGCGGCGCGCGGCGACGCCGGGGCGAGCGATCGGGACGGAGGGGAGGCGAGGCGGTCGCGCAGCGACCGCAGCGCCCACGAGAGACCGGCCGCGGCGATCGCGGTGCCGGCGATGGTCGCCCCCGCGGCGGTCGCGGCGTGCCACGAGACCAGCAGCCCCACGGCCACGGCGGCCGCACCGATGACCGCGGCGAGCGCCATGGTCGTGGGGATGCGCTCGGTCCACTGACGCGCGGCGACGGCGGGAGCGACGAGCAGGCCGACGACGAGCAGCGATCCGACCGCCTGGTAGGAGGCGACGACGGCGAGGGTGACGAGGCCGACCAGCAGGACCTGCGCCGCGCGCGGGGCGAGTCCCGCCACGCGGGCGACCCGTTCGTCGATCGCGAGGGCGACGAGGCTGCGGTGGCCGAGCGCGGCGGCCGCGACGCCGAGCGAGACCGCAACGGCCAGCAGGACCAGGTCGCCGACGCCGATGGCGAGGATCTCGCCGAAGAGGATGGCCGTGGCGTCGGTGGCGAAGCTCCCGGCGTGCGAGATGACGACGACGCCGAGCGCGAGCATCCCGACGAACAGCAGCCCGATGCTCGTGTCGTACGACAGCTTCGCGCGTCGCTGCAGCACGCCGATGCCGGCGCTCATCGCGATCGCACTGACGGCGGCGCCGAGGAGCACCGGCAGCCCGAGCACCGTCGCGACGGCCACACCGGGGAGCATGCCGTGTGCGAGCGCTTCACCGAGGAACGCCATCCCCCGGACGATGACCCAGGTCCCCGCGACGGCGCACAGCACCGCCACGAGCACGCCGCCGAGCAGCGCTCGCTGGACGAACTCGAACGTGAAGGGATCAACGAACCAGGACATGATGCACGACCGTAGCGATAACGAGAATGATTCTCAAACTCGTAAGCGTCATAGAATAGCCGGGTGCTGCCCCGATCCGCCCTCTCGACCGCCGCCGCGCTCCGCGGCATCCGCGTCGACTACCCCGGCTCCACCGCCGTCGACGGCGTCGACCTCGACATCACCGCCGGCGCGCTGACCGTCATCGTCGGACCGAACGGCGCCGGCAAGACCACCCTCCTGGAGGTGCTCGCGCGGGCGCGCACGCCGACGGCGGGCACGGTGGACGCCTCCCTCGCCACCCGCGCCTTCGTCCCGCAGCGCTCAGCGGTGTCCGACCGCCTGCCGCTCACGGTGCGCGACGTCGTCACCGTCGGCGCCTGGGGCCGCGTCGGACCGATCCGCCGGCTGCCCGCCGACGCGCGCACCGCCGTCGACCGGTCCCTCGAGCGGCTCGACATCGCGGACCTGGCGCGGCGCCCGTTCGCGGCGCTCTCCGGCGGACAACGCCAGCGCGCCCTCCTCGCCCAGGGCCTCGCCCGTGAGGCGGACCTCCTCCTGCTCGACGAGCCGACGACCGGATTGGATGCCGCCAGCGCCGAGCTCATCCGGGCGGCGGTCACCGCGGAGCTGGAGCGCGACGCCACGGTGGTCTGCGTCAGCCACGACGATCGGCTCGTCGCCGATGCGGACCGGGTGGTGGCGATGGCGGAAGGACGCATCGTCGACGGCGCTCGTGCCGAATAAGGGGGACCGTTCAGCTGCGGTCGCGCGTCGCCGCCGTGATCCGGCGGAGGACCTTCGCGAAGGCGTCGGCGTCGGCGCGAGGCTCTTCGCGGACGGCCGTCTCGACATCGGCCCCGAACCCCGTCAGGGCGGACCACGGCGCGGCGTCCAGGTCGATCTCGAGGTAGATGTGATTGACGCGCCGGTCGTCGACGTCGAGCTCCCGGCGCAGCAGGCCACGCTCGACCAGACGATCGACGAGCGTCGTCACACCGGCGGACGTCACGTCCAGATGCTCCCGCAGGCTGCTCGGACGGATCCCGGGCTCGGCGCCGATCGCCGCGAGCGCTCGGGCCTCGAGCTCGCTCACGCGCAGCTCCTTCCGTGCCGCGGCGACGGCGCGGGTGCGCGCCTGCACGAACTCCTCGAGAGCGAGGGAGAGGGCTGACAGAGTGCGCTGCGGCATCCACTTTCCTCTTTCGTTCGACGCTCGTCCGCCCATCGTAGTCTTTATCGCGAACATTTCGTCTTGTTAATTAACTTCGTGAAATACGTGATACCTTAGTAGTTCGTCGGGAACCCGCCCGACGGATGACCGAAGGAGATCGCATGGCTCAGCTCTACTACGGCTCCGACACCACCCCCGTCGCCTTCCCCGACCGCCTCCTCAGCTACGTCAAGGTCATCGCGGCCACCAAGCTTCGTCGCAACGAGTCCTTCACCCTGACCTGGACCGGCGACGACACCGCCGACGGCCGCCAGACCATCTGGCTCCAGCCCTCCATCGCCCTGCGCTTCGTGTTCGAGACGCCTGAGCCCGAGCAGCTGGTGGGCGAGTACCTTCGCCAGCTCGCCGACCAGTCGAACTCGTCGGCCGGACTGATGATCGACGTCCGCACGTGGGAGCAGGCCGAGGCCGCCGCGCGTCCCGCGTCGCGTCCCATCCACGCCGCCTGAGCCGCACCGCTACCACATCCGCCCTCCCCGCCTGATCGCGGCCATACTGGACGCATTGCGAAAAAATCTATTCGCGCGACTGGATCGGGGAGAGCGGTGCCGGTACGTGACCTTCTGAATATGGCGACCCTCGAGCTCTGGCTCGAAGAGTTCAGCGCGCTGGGCTACGTGACCGGCAGCGAGATGCGCGTCCTCGAACAGCAAGACGACGTCATCCCGGATGCCGGGCTCATCGTCGTCGACCTGTCGAAAGCGGCCACCATCAGCTATCTGCAGCCGATCGACGGCAGCGGTGGCGCGTGGAAGGTCACCATGGAGGCCCGCGACACCACGATCGAGCTGGGCCCCGTGGAGCTCATGAACCTCGGCAACGAGGTCAACGTGCTCTCGGCGCTCTGTGCCTTCCTCGAGGTCAAGTCGCGCGCTCTTCTGGCCGTCCAGGCCGGCTGCTGAGAGCCGCCGAGCCCAGCTCCGCCTCTACTCCCCCGCGAGCCATAACGCCTCCTCGCGCGTATGCGCGCCGAGCTTCCGATAGAGCGCCTTGAGGGATGCCGCGGCCGTGAGCTCCGAGACGAACAGAGCCGCCGCGATGTCGGACACCGACGAATGCCGACGCAGCACGCGGAGCACCTGCTGCTCCCGTCGGGTCAGACGCACGCGTGCGACGCACTCCCACAGCTGCGGCACATCAGCCGCCTCCACGCCCACCCGAGGGAGGAGGAGCTCCCGCACGGGTGGCGTCGCCTCGGTGAGCGCGCCCGATGCCCCGTGGGCGCGGATCACCGCCGCCGCGGCATCCAGGGCCTCTTCGCTCACCTCTCCCCTCAGTTCCCGCTCCGCCGCCGCGGCCAGCACGACCCCGGAGGGGAAGTGCGCCGGCGTGAACCCGTCCCGCATCGGTGAGCGCAGGATCGTCAGGGCGTCGTCTGGTCGTCCGCGCAGCAGAGCCTGACGGGCGCGGCTGACGTCGATCGCCAGGTTGCCCTCTCGCATCCCAGGAGCGCGCAACACGCGTTCGGCCGACCTGAGGTCCCCGGCGATCTGCGTCAGCTGCGCCAGGTCGGCGCGCAACAGCGACCCCGAGAAGGAGCTGGGAGGGAAGCGGTCGTACGAGGTGCTGAGGGTCGTGCGGATCGCGTGGATCGCCTCCCACGGCTGCCTCTCGAGCATGGCCGCCCGCGACCGGGCGTGCAGGATGAGCCACTCCAGCTCGCCCGTGACGGTCGGCTCGTCGACGCGCGCGATCCACCCGCGGGCGGCACCCGGATCGAGTTTCCCCAGGGCGATCAGCGCGCGGACGACGAAGGCGACGCTCTGATACCGATGGGCCAAGGTTCCCACCGCGGGGGCGGGCCCCGGGTCCCCCAGGAGCCGTGCGGCCTCGACGAAACGCTCCTCCAGCGCGTGCCAGAGGGCCAGGTGAGCGTTCACGGAGGCCAGAGCGGGATGCCCCTCGCCGATGGATGCCCAGTGCGCCGCCTCGAACAAGGCCTCGACGGCGATCGTCTCGTCGTGGGCGAGCATCCTGGCGACCGCGCAGAGGATGAACAGGACCGGCAGGATGTCCGTCAGACCCGTGCGGTCCTCGGCCTCCTCGACGGCGAGATGGATCTCGTCGATGAGGGCGGAGGCGCGCTCGCCCCACCCGTGCGCGATCAGCTCTCCCAGCCGGACATGAAGGAGGACGAGGCCGTCCACCGGCCGCGCCGACTCGTCGTGACGCACGAAGGCGGCGAAGCGCTCGAGCACGGGCGTCGGGATCTGCCGCCCCTCACCGAGTGCCCCTGTCAGGGCCCGCCACATCTCGCGGCGCGGGTGCGCGTCCGCCCAGTCCGCCGGCAGGGATGCCATGGCTCGATCCATCAGAGCGGGATCCTGCAGAAGCAGGCGGTAGAAGTGCCGCTCCCAGAGAGCCTCGATCCGGTTGAGATCGGCGCGGTCGATCGCGCTCGCGAGCTCGCTGGTGATGTCCATCGGTGTTCCCCCCACCGGCGCGCGATCGCACGCCGAACGTCCTGTCATCCGTCGGAGGCTCGAGCTCACGCTCGAGGGGAATGCCCACGACGGTCGTCCATGCGGTCTCCGGACGCCTTTCGGGAGGTGCCCGCAGCCGCACCGCTCGACGACCACGGGGCGCCGAGCCTTCACCGTCCGACTCGGCGAGAGGTCGGTCGGCACAGTCCGGCTGTGCGCCGGCACGCGAAGTGGTTTCTTTCGCGCTCTGGCAGCTTAGGTACTGAGACGGCCAAACCAGCACTCATGCTCAGGTAAACACGTTTTCTCGGTAGTTGACGCCTAACTACTTAGTTCGGGTGTCGTTCGCCGATGACCGGAGCGTCGGGGCACGAAGAAGGCCCCCAGGCTCACCGATTGCTCGGCGGCCTGGGGGCCTCACTTCCG
>VGAV01000229.1 GCA_016870695.1 Actinomycetota bacterium
CCGACAGCAGGAGCTTGTCGCGCGCGGCGCGCTCCATCCCGGCGATGTGGCGGAGGGCGATGAACTCGCTCTCGCGGAGCGTCCGGCCGCCCTCGGCCAGGAGGCCGGCGACGGGAACGACGTCCAGAGCCAGGGCGCGCAGCTCGCCGTCCCGGCGGTAGCGGTCCGCGATCTTCGCGGCGGACAGGAGCGAGTCGATCCGGCCCGAGCCGATCTCGTCGGCGCGGGACAGCGCGGCGACGGCGTTCACCGTCTGCGAGGCGCCCGCGGCCGTGTCGCGGAAGGCCTCGAGGAACTTGAGGTCCTCGGCATGCACGTGACGGAGGAGGTAGATGATGGCATCCGCCGCCGTCGGGGTGTCCTTCGGGATGAAGAAGTCCGTCGACCGCGCCGAGTTCTCGACCGTCAGGGAGGCGATGCCGGGGGTGTCGATGAGGACGGTCGAGCGGAGGCTCTCCGACGGCCACGCGACGTCGATCCAGGCGACGTCCTCGGCGGCGTACCCGCCCATGTCGAGCACGAGACGGCCGTCCGCGCGGCGGACCGGACGGGAGATCCTGCGGCCGTCGTGCAGCCGGAGGTCGACGCGCGCGGTCGAGCCGTAGCGGTACCAGGTGATCGTCTTCGTGCACTCCCCCGCGTCGGTGGGCGCGATGCGCTCGCCGATGAGGGCGTTCAGCAGCGTCGACTTGCCCGCCTTGACGATGCCGGCCACCGCGAGCCGCAGCGGCTCGCGCAGACGCCCGCGGAACGACTCCAACACCTCGACGGCGGCGAGGTCGTCGGCGTACGCGTCGAGCGCGTCGTCGACGATCCGCGCGACCTCGGGCAGTCCGGTCGCGCCGCTCACCGTGCGACCGCCTTGGCCGGCGCCGCGCCGCCCTGGGCGCGCGCACCGCCCTCGACGGCGAGCACGGGGATGCGCCCCCGAAGGGCCTCGATGTCGCGCATCTGGGCCTGCAGCCGCGTGATGCGCTGGTCCCGGTCCGCCGTGTAGTTCGCCGCGGCCTGCTTGGCGACGAGGACGGAGTCGGCGAGCGAGCGGTGGAGCTCGTCGGCGATCGAGCCGAAGTGGTCGCGCGCGGTCCGCTGGACCAGGCGCAGACGGTCCTTCAGCTGCTTGCCGACCTGGAACACCGTGTCTTCGATGTGGCGGCGGAGCAGATTCTTCGCCTCGTTCTGACGGCGCGTGAGGCGCGACGACATGTCCTCGCGGTAGGCCCGGCGTCCCACCAGCACACCGGCCAGCAGCGACAGCGGGTTGATGAGGGACAGGCCCACGATGCTCGTGGCCAGACCGACCATCAGCACACCGCCGTAGGAGCCGCGGACGCCGATGTAGATCTTCTCGGCGGCGCCGAGGCGCCCCTCCTCGAGGTGCTGCAGCTCCTCGACCGGGTCGAGCAGGCCGTCCGTGCCGGCCACGTCGATGAGCGGGATCATCTCCTCGCCCATGCGGAACTCGTCGGCCACCTGCTCGGCCAGCCACTGCGAGCGCTCGTTCGTCCACACGAACGTCTCCGATACGGCCGCGTTGACGCGCTGATCGACCCACTCGGCGATCTGCTCCCAGATCGGACCGGGGTCGCCCTCGTCGATCGCCGCCTCGCCCTCGCGCTGCACCTTGCGCAGGCGGTCGCGAAGATCGTGCTCGGTGTCGCTGATGAGGTCGGCGATGCCGTCGCTCAGCGTCACCTGCCACCGCGAGGTGCGGCTGCGGAAGTCGTCGGCCTTGGCCTTGGCATCCTCGAGGCGGGCGATCATGCCCGGGGTGTCCTCGGGATGCTGCAGGGCGTTCAGCTCCGTCCGCACCGACAGCGACAGCTGGTCGGCGACGGTCTGCAGGTCGTGGACGGCGGCCTTGCGGTTGAGGTCCTCGGCCTTGCCGAGCACGTCGCGGCGCAGGTGGGCTACGAGCTGGGGAAAGCCGGACTCGTCGTTGAGCTCGCGGTCCTGGTGCTCGGCGGCGAGCATGCGCAGGTCGCTGGAGACCGCGAAGACCGGCACGTCGCTCACGTCGACGCCGAGCTTGTCCAGGTGCTCCTGGTCGACGGCGCGGATGTCGCGCCACTGCGGGTAGAGGTCGGTCTTCGACAGGACCGCGGCGACGTTCGGCGAGATGCGCATGGCGTGCCGGAGGAACTGGATCTCGGGCTCGGTGTACTCCTGCGAGGCGTCCGACACCAGCAGCACCGCGTGGGCAGTCGTGAGGGCCGCAAGGGTGGCGAGCGAGCGCGTGGACTCCAGCCCGCCCACGCCCGGGGAGTCGACGATGCGCAGTCCGCCCTTGAGGATCTCGCGCGGCAGCAGCACCTCGGCGCCGACGACGTCGCCGTTGTGGTCCTCCTCGGCGCGGGCCGTGACGTAGTCGTTGAGCCGCTCGAACGGGATGTCGACGCGCTGGATCTCGAAGTCGTCGCCGCTCTCGCGCTTGACCAGCACGGTGGCGGACGGGTCCTCGGCGTAGCCGACGGACGTGGGCACGCTCGTGGCGATGTCGTCGTCGACGGCGCAGGCGGGCGCGTTGATGAGCGCGTTGACGAGCTTGCTCTTGCCCTGCTTGAACTGTCCGACGATGACGACGCGGACGTGCGGATCCTGCAGACGGGAGCGGGTGTGGGCGAGCTTCTCGGCGAGGTCCTCGCGTCCGAGCGAGCCGGAGAACTGGCGGGCCCGGTCGACCAGCTGGGTCAGCTCGGCGGCGGCGGGCGGGCGGGGCGCGTCCGTCTCGGCGGGCCGGCCGCCCTGCGGCGCGCCCCCCTCGGTTGCCGTGGAGCGGGCGCCGGCACGGGTGCCGGACGAGGGCGGGGTCTGGGCCGGTGCGGACACGCAGGCACCTCTCGATCGAAAGCTGAAGGCGCCGCTTCGGCGCCGAAGTCTCTGGGGACGACGATAGCCCCGGGCAGGAGACCTGCCCAGGGCTACCGTCAAACGTTCCTACGTGAGTGGATGTCAGACCGCCGGGTCGATGTCGACAACCGGGACGTCGACGACCGTGTCGTTGCCCGAACCCCACACCACGTCGGCGTTGATGGTCCAGTTCTCGGTCTCGACGGTGCTGAAGTCCTCGTTGAACGAGTCCGTCAGGTCGACGTTGAGCGAGTTGTCGTTGCCGACGTTGTCGAACGACCAGTCCTGCGACGCGTCGGTGATGTCGATCGTCGTGTAGGACTCGTTGTACGAGCCGTCGATGTCGACGATCTCGGTCGAGTTGCCGATGTTGATGTCGCCGCCCGCGTCGATGTTCGTCGAACGGTCGAGCGACTGCGAGATCGTGACGTCGCCGCCGGCCGCGATCGAGCCCTCGCCGGAGGCCGCGACGGCCTCGTTGGCGAAGAACTGGTCGACGTCACCGGTCGAGGCGACGTTCTGGTTGACCGACTGGTCGAGGATCGTCGCGGAGCTGTGCACAGCCGCCGCGCCGCCGCCGAAGCCGCCGAAGCCCTCGAAGCCGGTGTTGTACTCGCGCACGCCGGCGTTCGTGGACGCGTCGGTCCAGGACTCGTCGGTGTTGTACGAGTCGATCGCGACGTCGATGGCGGTCTCGTTGCCCGAGTCGTTGACCGAGTTGTCGGAGTTGTCGTTGCCCGAGCCGTCGATGTCCCAGTCGGTGTTGCCGGAGTCCACGTTGCCCGAGTCGACGATCGTCGTGTCGGTGGAGGTGTTCTCCTCGACGGAGGTGTCGGTGTTGCCGACGTTGTCGAGATCGACGCCGAGGTTGGTGGAGTTGTTCGTGGTCGACGTGTTACCCACGTTGACCCACGCCTCGTTGCCCGACTCGGTGATGTCGCCGATGTTCCAGACCATGATCTATGTCTCTCTTGTCTCTCGTGCGTCTCAGAGGATGGGGAAGGTCGCGTCGACCGAGTTGAAGCTGTCGACGACCTCGGTGTAGTCCACGGAGATGTCGGTGGTGCTCTCGAAGATGTCCTCGGTGTTGAACGAGCCGTCGACGGCGTAGTTCTCCGAGAAGTCGTTGAACGAGTCGGTCACGTCGATGACGGTGGACTCGTCGGTGTACGAGAAGTCGACGTCGACGGTGTTGAACGAGTCGGTCACGGTGGTGACGGAGGTCTCGTTGCCGATGTTGATGTCACCCTCGGCGGTGAAGTTGGTCGACTCGTCGATCGTGGTGACCGAGGTGAAGTCGCCACCGGCGGCGATCGAGTCGGCGCCCGAGGCGGTGACCGAGAAGTTGGCGAAGTCCTGCGTCACGGCGCCCTCGGCGGCGATGTTCTGGTTGACCGACTGGTCGACGATGGTCGACTGGCTCCAGATCTCGGTGTGGCCGGCGCCACCGGCGGCCGCAGCCGACGAGCCCGAGACGCCGCCGAAGCCGGTGTTGTACTCGCGGACACCCGCGTTGACCGAGTTGTCGGTCTCGGAGTTGTCGGTGTTGTACGAGCCGTCGGCGAAATCGAAGTCGAGCGAGTTGCCCGAGTCGTTGATCGAGTTGTCCGAGTTGTCGTTGCCCGAGTCGGTGATGACGGTGGACTCGTTGTTCGAGCCCTCGTTGAACGAGCCTTCGACGTCGGTGGTGGTCTCGTCGGTGATGACCACGTCGGTGGTCTCGTTGAACGAGTCGCCGACGGTGTAGTCCTCGTTGACCGAGTTGTCCTCGTTCACCTCGTTGAGCGAGTCCGCGATGGCCGTGTTCAGCGAGTTGTTGATGTCGCCAGTGGTAGGCATTTCTTCCATCCAATCCTCGGGCCGCGGCCCGCAAGAGCTGTTCGTACTGTCGAGATTAGGAACGGGCCTCCGATCCGGCATCGGGGGGCTCCCCGGTATCCCGTACGGGGGTGCCCGGGGTTTCGGGGTGGGGGTGGGGGGGTGTCGCCCGGGGGATACGGGTCCCGGCATCCCCGCACCCCGGGGTGGGGGGTGCTGCCCGGGCATGCCGGCCCCGGCATCCCCGCACCACCCCGGGGGCGCCGGGGGCGGAAGGGATGC